>CANJOG010000029.1 GCA_947475475.1 Acetobacteraceae bacterium | reverse complement strand
GGGTTGGGGCTTCATCTTCGTTCCTTCGTCACTACGACGAAGCCCCAACCCTCCTTAAATCACAACCTCAAATCTGTGCCATTGGTGCTGACGGGGGACAAAAATTGATCGACAGCCACTTGATGCAGTCTACACACCCGCGACATTAGCAGTTTCAAACGACGGCGTTAGGGCGTTGCCGACAGCCCTATCTACCTCAGATGTCGGGCTTACCGCGGCACAGGTTTTTGCAACAGGCAAGGCCGCCGAAGAAATTGCACAAAATTACCTGCGGGGGACGTTGGGAGTGGTTGCGGCTTCAGCAACGAGTTCTGGAATGTGGACGGGAGCGCCGACCTATCGGGTAGTCGTTAAGAATACCAAAATTCAGAACATCGTCAAAGTTGCGTTGGAAGGCACGCTGGATGGCGTCCAGAAGCCGGACATCCTTTCTTTTTCGTACCAGGCAAAGATTGGCGATGACGCGGCCAGCATTGCCGAGGGCTTAACTGCTTCGATAAACCAGTCGCCGGCGAGTGCAGTGTTTGGTGTTCGTGCCAATCGACGCGACAATGCCGTGGAACTGCTCATCCCAGCAAATCTGGTGCAGCTGACGAAGGCTAAGTGGCATCCAAGCCCGACCGACGTTGCGCAAGAAGTTACAATTTCAGAGACTCAGGTGAAATAACTCACCAAGGCCCCGATCACCGCGCCACCTGCCAACGCCCACAGCGGATTGCGCTCCGTCATCACCGTGAACACCACCGCGCCCGCTGTAATCGCCATCGCAGCAACGCCGGTATAGGACGCCCGCGCCATCACCAATCCGCTGGCGGCGATCAGCCCGATTGTCACCGGCACCAGCCCGACCTTGATGATCTTCACCGCGCGGCTGTTTTCATGCCGTGCCAGCACGCGGCTGACCGTGAGTGCCAGCACGCCGCTTGGCAGCAGCATCGCCAGAGTGGCCACCGCCAACCCCGCCAATCCGGCGACCTGCCAGCCGACGAGGCTGACGATCAACACATTCGGCCCAGGTGCCACCTGCGACAATGCAAACACGGTGGCGAAGGTGGAATCGGTCATCCAGCCAAACACATCCACCACGCGGCGATGAATTTCCGGCACCACCGCATTGGCGCCGCCAATCGCCACCAGTGAGATCGCCGTGAAGGTGATAGCAAGCTGGATCAGCACCATCATTTACCGAACTTCCAAGCCGCCAGAATGGACAAAGGCGCCAGCACGATGATCGCCTCCACCAGCGGCAGGCGCAGCACGCCCGCGGCGACAAAGGCGAGGCCAATGAACACTAGCGCCACAACGCCAGGCTTGAGCTTGCGCGCCATCTTGATCGCCATGCCGATCACCAGCCCGGCCGAGGCGGCTGCGGCACCCGCCATGGCGGCCCGCGCGATCGGATTTTCCGCAACCGTACCATAGAGTGTTGCAAAGACGATCAGCAGCACCAGCGGCATCGCCATGATGCCAGTGAGTGCTGTCGCGGCACCGAGCAGACCGTGAAACCGGTCGCCGATCATCAGGCTGGTATTGACCACGTTCGGCCCCGGCAGCACCTGGCCGACGCTGAGCAGCGCCGCATACTCCTGCTCACTCAGCCAGCGCCGGTCTTCCACAATCACATGCCGCGCCACCGGGGCGACGCCGCCAAAGCCCATCAGGCCGATCTTGGCAAAGCCGAGAAACAGCGCGCCGAGGCTCGGCCTCGCCTGTGCTGTGGCGTCAGGCGGCGTCACAATGGCATTCGGGCAGGAAGCGCGCCGTCATGGCACAACAATACGAGGCCGCGCCGGTTCAGACGTGCTATCGGCAATGCCGAGCGCCCGCAGCGCGGTCTGGACGATGTCCTTGGCGGACAGCCCGGCATCGGCAAGCTGGGTGGTCTGGCTGGCATGGTCGATGAAGCGGTCCGGCAGGGTCATCGGGCGGAATTTCACCCCGGAATCGAGCAGCCCGGCCCAGGCGAGGTGCTGGCCCACCCAGGCGGCAAAACCGCCGACCGAGCCTTCCTCGATGGTGATGAGCACCTCGTGATGGCGGGCAAGCTGCTCCAGCAGGCCGGTATCGAGCGGCTTGGCGAAACGCGCATCGGCGACGGTGGCGGACAGGCCCCGCGTTGCCAGTTCATCGGCGGCTTTCATCGCATCGGCGAGACGCGTGCCAAGCGAGAGGATCGCCACCGAATTGCCCTCGCGCAGGATGCGGCCTTTCCCCATCGGCAGTACCAGACCGCGCTCCGGCAGCACCAGTCCGGTGCCTTCGCCGCGCGGATAGCGCAGCGCGGAAGGCTGGTCGCCAATGCCGGCGGCGGTGGCGACCATATGCACCAGCTCAACCTCATCGGACGGCGCCATGATCACCATGCCCGGCAGACAGCCAAGGAAAGCGAGATCATAGACGCCGGCATGGGTGGCCCCATCGGCACCGACCAGCCCGGCGCGGTCCATGGCGAAGCGCACCGGCAGGCGCTGGATGGCGACGTCATGCACCACCTGGTCATAGCCGCGCTGCAGAAAGGTCGAATAAATGGCGCAGAACGGCGCGAAACCTTCGGTCGCCATACCTGCGGCGAAGGTCACGGCATGCTGCTCGGCAATACCGACATCGAAGCAGCGGTCCGGGAAGCGCGCGGCAAACCGGTCCAGCCCGGTGCCAGATGGCATGGCGGCGGTGATGGCCACGACATTGGGATCGGCCTCGGCGGCGCTGATCAGCGCATCGGCGAAGACGCGGGTGTAGCTCGGCGGGCCGGGCGGGGCCTTGGCCTGCTCGCCGGTGATGACGTTGAACTTGGAGACGCCGTGATACTTGTCCGCCGATTGCTCGGCCGGCACATAGCCCTTGCCCTTTTCGGTGACGACATGCAGCAGGATCGGCCCAGCTTCCTCGGCCTCGCGCAGATTGCGCAGGACGGGGAGCAGATGGTCGAGATTATGCCCGTCGATCGGGCCGACATAGTAAAAGCCCAGTTCCTCGAACAGCGTGCCGCCGGTGAAGATGCCGCGGGCATATTCCTCGGCACGACGGGCGGTGCGTTCGATGCCCTTGGGGAAGCGTTTGACCATGCGGGCGGCGAGATCGCGCAGTGACATGAAGCTGTGCGAGGAGATCAGCCGCGAGAGATAGGCGCTCATCGCGCCCACGGGCGGGGCGATCGACATGTCGTTATCGTTGAGGATGACAATCAGGCGGGAATGCAGCGCGCCGGCATTGTTCATCGCCTCATAGGCCATGCCGGCGCTCATCGCACCGTCGCCGATCACGGCGATCACCTGACGGTCATCGGTCTCGCCGCGGGCGCGCCTGAGGTCGCGCGCAACCGCCATGCCGAGGCCGGCGGAGATCGAGGTGGAGGAGTGGGCGGCGCCAAACGGGTCGAACTCGCTCTCGCTGCGGCGGGTGAAGCCGGAGAGCCCGCCGGGTTGGCGCAGGGTGCGGATCTGGTCACGCCGGCCCGTGAGGATTTTGTGCGGATAGGCCTGGTGGCCGACATCCCAGATCAGCCGGTCACGCGGTGTGTCAAAAATGGCGTGGATCGCGACAGTGAGTTCAACCACGCCGAGCGAGGCGCCGAGATGGCCGCCGGTGACCGAGACCGCGTCAATGGTCTCCGCGCGCAGTTCGTCGGCGAGCTGGTGGAGCTGGTCGGTGGAAAAGTTCCGCAGATCGGACGGGCGCGTGACGCGGTCCAGCAAGGGGGTGGTCGGGCGTGCCATGAAGGAGGTGGCCTCCGGAGGGCTTCGGCGGGTCGGTGTTCCAGTGCCGCATGCATGCGGGAGGCGCGCAAGGCGGCACCAGAAGGCGCGTGCTTAGCAAATTCAACGCTTGGAGCGCCATGGCTTGCGCTCAACCCTGGCCCGCTTGTGACGTCCTGGAGGCTAAAGGCGCGATTGTGTTGAACGGCGGGGGTGGATGGGATAATCCGACCGCCCAGCTTGGCTATCGGCTTGGCCGGTTCCGCACTTGTTCCAGGAATCTGGCCGAACGGAAGGTGTTTGCATGCGCGTGATCCTGGCCCAGCCCCGCGGCTTTTGCGCAGGGGTGGAGCGCGCCATCGAGATCGTTGAACGTGCTTTGGCCCGCTATGGGGCACCGATCTATGTGCGGCACGAAATTGTGCATAATCGTCATGTGGTCGAAAGCCTGCGCCAGCGCGGCGTGGTTTTCGTCAAGGAACTGACTGAAATCCCCCCAGGCGGGATGACGGTGTTTTCCGCGCATGGTGTGGCCAAGCGGGTGGAAGAGGCGGCGGCCGCGCGTGATCTGCCGGTGATCGATGCTACCTGCCCGCTGGTGTACAAGGTTCATTCCGAGGGCAGGCGCTATGCCGCGCAGGGGCGCGAGGTGGTCCTGATCGGACATCGCGGCCATGCCGAGGTGGAGGGCACGATAGGCCAGATTCCGGGCACCGTGCATCTCGTGCAGGATGTGTCGGAAGTTGCGGCATTGCAGGTCGGCAATCCGGACCAACTCGCGTTTGTGACCCAGACCACGCTCTCGGTGGATGATACCCGCGAGGTCGTGGCGGCGCTGAAGGCACGTTTCCCCACCATCAAAGGGCCGGATGTGCGCGATATCTGCTACGCCACGCAGAACCGCCAGCAGGCGGTGCGTGATGTGGCGGGAGAAGTGGATCTGTTGCTCGTGGTCGGCTCACACAACAGCAGCAATTCCAACCGGCTGCGCGAAATCGGCGACGTGATGGGCAAGCCCAGCTACTTGATCGACGATGCCGGCGCACTCGATCCGGCCTGGTTCGTGGGCGTGCAGACGATCGGCCTGACCGCTGGCGCCTCGGCGCCGGAAGCGCTGGTCGATGGCGTGCTCGATGGGCTGCGCCGGATAGACCCGGACCTGCAGGTCAGCATCCAGCGCGGTGTGATCGAGGATGTTCACTTCAAGCTGCCGGCCCAGCTGATCTAGCACAAGCTGGGCCGTCAGGCGCGGCCCTTGGTCAGCATCGCCACATACTCCGTCAGCGCTCTGCGTGCGGCGCTGGCATCGCCGGCGAGGCGGGTCAGCTTGCCGGGATTGACGATTCCGTGGCGCAGCACATGCAAAATGCGCGGCTTGCCCTTGGCGCTGATGGCATGAGCTGCCCAGGGTGGCACAACACGATCGGCGGGATCGCAGACGGCGCGCAGCACTCCGAAGGGCAGCTTGTGCGCCTGGGCTGCGCGCGCCACAGGGCCGCTTTCCAGGTCCACCGCGATTGCGCCGGTTTCGATAAAAAGCTTGCGCTTCTCGGCGGGAGAGAGAACCGGCCAGGAGGTGCTGACCATGGTGCCCCCGCGCTGATCGTCCATGCGTGAGAGCACCAGATCGGTCTCGATACGCAGCTCGCCCGCAATCAGCGTCTCCGGCACAATCAGCGTGCCCGCCTTCAGCGCGGGATCGAGCCCGCCCGCATAGCCGAAGCTCAGCAGGGCGCGGGCGCCACTGGCGATGCAGGATTCCACCGCCTGCTTGGCGCCGGCCGCGGTGCCGCCGCTGATGCGCAAGATGCCGCCAAATTGGCGCGCGATATCGGCCTCATCCGCCAGCCCGACCACGATGCCAAGTTGTGGGGCGCGCATCAGAACCCCAAGGACACTTGGCGCGCATTCCCGCGCGCGTGATTGCGGAAGCGGGCCAGCACCATCAGCCCGGGCCGCGCCCAGGCGTTCTGCGACAGTATGCTCTTCTCGTGGGCGCCCATGTTGATGCCGGCATAGCTTTCCTCATCCTCGCCCCAGCCGCCAGCGTGGTGGAGCAGCATGCCGACGGCTGGGGTATCGTTGACGTCGGGATTGAAGGCATTTTCGCAATGGAAGGCCAAGCCCCTGCGCAGTTTGGTGATTTGTTTCGATAGCAGCCAAGTGCAGGCCAGTTCAACTATGCATGGTCTTGTTTTACGCAACGCCGTTGCGCGAGGCTGCGACGCCGATCATATCCAGATCGTGCCACGCAAGCCCATCATATCCGTTCCTGAAATCGTCCATCCATTCAGCACAAATAATACGGCAGTGTTTCCCGAACGTTTCGCACGCTCGATGGTGGAGGGAAGTTCCGTGGCGGTCCAGTCCCCTGCCAGGGCAAGTTTGCCACGTCGTTGTTCGGCCGAAGGTGCGGTGTTGCCGCAGCGGGCGGGTTGCTGCCTCATGGCCACAATGGCAATTGAGAATCGCCTCGGTCTGGTCCGTGCGGTCAGCTAAGTCAGCGGCTTATCGTGATCCTGCCGTGCATAGCGCTGAAAATTGCCGTCCGTGCCCGTGCTGCGCGTGCAGGAAGCCGCTCTTGGGTCTGCTGTCTGAGGCCCTTCATCCCGGCGATGCTGGCCTGACCGTGGGCTGAGGTGTCTAGCTTGTTGGCGGGAGCCTGTCAGCCAGGCAGGAAAGTCCGGGGCGGCTGATCTTCCTGCCGCACCCGGATATCTCTGCAATCAGCGCCAGGCGAGCGCCGTCTCAGGCGACAGTGGCGTGCTTCTTCTTCTTGGCCACCAGCTTGGCCTTCTTGGGCGCCAGAAGCTTGGATTTCGACGCGCCCGTATCGCCATGGACCAGGGCAGCGTGTGCGGCCGGCTTGGCGTGATGCTTCGGCTTGCGGGCCGCATCGGCCGGGGAGGCCGCCACAAGCAGGCCGGCGGCGAGGAAGGAGGCGAGGATGGGCAGGGACAGGCGCAGGCGCATGGCAGTTGCTCCAAGAAGTTCGAGTCGCGTGCGAGAATCACTCGCCAGTATGCTGGAAGAACTACCAGAGTCGCCGTATGCTCGGGAAGCGTGCTTCGCGACCGACCTCGCCGGTTGTGGCAAGCCTGTGGCCGAAACGCCGCATGGCCGGCGGTTTGGCCTTTAGCCGCCAAGAACCCAGTTCAGCACGCCCTTCTGGGCATGCAGCCGGTTCTCCGCTTCATCGAGCACCACCGAGGCCGGGCCGTCGATCACCTCGGCGGAGACTTCCTCGCCGCGATGGGCCGGCAGGCAATGCATGAAGATCGCATCCGGCGCCGCGCGCTTCATCAGGAGTTCGGTGACGGCGTAAGGGGCGAGCAGGTTGTGCCGGTTCTCGTTGGGATCGTCGGCCATCGACACCCAGGTGTCGGTGATGACGCAGCTGGCACCAGCCACGGCGTCTTCCGCGCTAGCGCACAGCTCGATGGTGGCGCCATTTGCGCGTGCCCAGTCGATTACCGGGGCAGGCGGGTAGAGTTGTTCAGGGCAGCCGAGGCGCAAGGTAAAGCTGAAGCGCGCGGCGGCTTCGATCCAGGAGCGGGCGACATTATTGCCATCACCGACCCAGGCGATTGTCTGTCCGGCGATCGGGCCGCGATGCTCCTCATAGGTCAGGATATCGGCCATGATCTGGCAGGGATGGCTATCGGGGGTTAGGCCGTTGATCACTGGCACGGTGGCGTGGGCGGCCAGTTCCTGCAGCTTGGAGCCGGCATCGGTGCGCAGCATGATCGCATCGACATAGCGTGAGAGCACGCGCGCGGTGTCCGCGATGGTCTCACCGCGGCCGAGCTGCATATCCCGGCTGGTCAGCACGATCACATCGCCGCCGAGCTGGCGCATGGCGACTTCGAAACTCACCCGTGTGCGCGTGGAGGGTTTCTCAAAGATCAGCGCCAGCGTGCGCCCCGCGAGCGGCTTGGGACAGTCGCGGCCGGCCTTTTTGAAGGTGCTGGCGGCATCGAGCATGGCGCGCAAACTGGCGCTGTCATAATCGCGAATATCGAGGAAATGCCTTGGCCTGGCAGCGGCTTTTGCCGCACTGCCGGTGGGGGCGACCTTCAGACGTGCGGTGCTGCTCACGGCACGGCCACCTTGGCGGATTGTGCTACCTGCGCGCAGGCGCGGCGGAGCATGGCGAGGCCTTGCTCGCATTCGGATTCCCGTACGATCAAGGGCGGGATGATGCGCAGCGTGTTTTCGCCGGCGGTGACCGTGAGCAGGCCTTCAGCGATGGCGGCGGCCTGAACCTCGCCCACCGGGGCCACGCAATGCAGGCCGATCAGCAGGCCCTGGCCGCGTACTTCATCGACCACGCCTGGATATTCGCCGACGATCTCGCGTAGGCCGGTTTGCAGCAGGCGGCCCATGCGCTCCACTTCGTCGAGGAAACCTTCAGTCAGCAGCACATCGAGTACCGCATTGCCGGCGGCGCAGGCGAGCGGATTGCCGCCATAGGTGGTGCCATGCGTGCCGGGGATGAGATATTTCGCGATATGCTCTTTCGCCAGCACGGCGCCGAGCGGGAAGCCGCCGCCAATGCCCTTTGCCGAGGAAATCACATCCGGCTCGATGCCTGACCACATATAGGCAAACAGCTTGCCGGTGCGGCCCATGCCGGTCTGTACTTCGTCGAGGCCGAGCAGCAGGCCGAATTCGTCGCAGGTCTTGCGCAGATCCTGCAGGAAGCGCGCATCCGGCGCCCGCACGCCGCCTTCGCCCTGGATCGGCTCCAGGATGATGCCGGCCGTGTTCGGACCGATGGCGGCGCGCACCGCGTTCATATTGTCGAACGGCACATGATCGAAACCCTCGACCGGCGGGCCGAAGCCTTCCAGATATTTCGCGTTGCCGGTGGCGGCGAGCATGCCGAGTGTGCGGCCGTGGAAGGCGCCCTCGAAACAGATGAAGCGGTAGCGCTCCGGCTTGCCGGTCTGGGCCATGGCGCGGCGCATCATCTTGACCATGCCTTCGTTCGCCTCGGCGCCCGAATTGCAGAAGAAGACGCTGTCGGCAAAGGTCGCCTCGACCAGCCGCGCCGCCAGGCGCTCGGCCTGGGGGATGCGGTAGAGGTTGGAGACATGCATGACCTTGGCGGCCTGCTCGGTGATGGCTTTGACCAGATGCGGGTGGTTATGGCCGAGCGAGGAGGTGGCGATGCCGGCGCCGAAATCAAGGAATCGTCGCCCGTCCGTGCTCCACAGCCAAGCGCCTTCGCCCCGTTCAAAGGCGAGGTCAGCGCGTGCATAGTTCGGCAACAGGGCGGAAATCATGGGCGGCCTGCGTCTCCGGAATCGGTCTTGCCGCGGGAGGATCGAGTCCCACGGAGCGGGAAAACGCCCACTCTGGCCAGACCGCTGGCGGGTGTCAAACTGACCGATGTTGCGAGGCGCGGACATGGGATCGGGGTTTTTGCCGCAAGCGCCGTTGTGGCGTTGGTGCGGACTGCAACTTTCATGGCAGGCATCCAGTACGGCGGCGCCATGGCGGGTGGGCAATTGCAGGGGCGGGTGGCATCGTGACGCCGTGCGGCGTGCTGCCCGAGAAGGCACCGCCTGGGGGAAATTGCCGGATGGGATCGGCGGATATGAGCGCGCGGCGATGAGCGGGAAAGCTGCACGGAGCCGGGCTGAACGCGATGCGCCGAGCCAGCCGGTGCCGACACGCCAGGTGCTTGCCGAAGCGGCCGCCGCCTATCTCGCCCGCTATTCCGCCAGCCAGCGAGGCCTGCGGGATGTGCTGATCCGCCGGATCGAGCGGTGGCGCGCTTTTGCCACCAATAACGGTGCGGCCTCCGATGACGCCGAACAGATTGCCGCCCAGGCACGCAGCGATGCCGAGGCCGTCGTGGCCAAGCTGGTGGGCGCCGGGGCGCTGGATGACGCGCAATTCGCCGAGCAGCGTGCCCGCTCGCTCCGTCAGTCCGGGCGGTCGCGGCGGGCGATTTCGGCGCGGCTGATGGCCAAGGGGATCGACGCCACCCAAGCCCGCGATGCGGCTGGCGATGATGGTGAGGCTGAACTTGCCGCCTGCCTGGTGCTGCTGCGCCGCCGCCGGTTGGGGCCTTATGCCGCCGATGGCGGAGCTGCGATCGAGACGGATGAGGACGGCAACGAGATCGGCAAGCGCCACAAGGTGCTCGCCATGCTGGCCCGCGCCGGCTTTGCCGCCGATGTGGCACGCCGGGCTCTGGCTATGGACCGGGAGGAGGCGGAAGACCGGATCATCGCCTTGCGCCGGACATGAGCGAGACACCAATCGCCTATACGCGGCATGCCTTTATGCGTGGCGCGCGCGCCGCCCTGCCGGTGACGCTGTCATCCGTGCCGTTCGGGCTGGTCTGCGGCGTTGTCGCCAATGCGGTCGGCCTGTCCTACGCTGAGACCTTTCTCGCGCTGTCCACCCTCTATTCCGGCACCATCATGCTGGTGGTGCTGGCCAATTGGGGGCCTCCCGTGCCGATCGTTGCTTCGATCGTGACGGCGCTTATCATCAGCCTGCGGCTCGGCCTCTGGGGGCCACTGATGGCGCCCTGGCTGGACCGGATTCCGTGGCTACAGCGGGTGATCAATCTGCAATTTCTTGGCGACCAGCCGTGGGCGATGAATATCGCCGAGATGCGTTCTGGCGGTCGCGATGCCGGCTACATGCTTGGCACCGGCACCATCTTCTGGGTGACCTGGCTGATTGGCGGCAGTGCAGGGTATTTCGGTGCCTCGCTGATCGCGCTGACGCCCGGCCATCCGATTTTCTTTGCTGCCACAGCGTCGTTTATCGCGACGCTGGTGAACATGGCGCGGCTGCCGCGCGATGTGATTCCCATGGTCGCCTCGGCGATCACGGCGCTGATCGTCAATCGCATGATGCCCGGAAATTCCTGGTACATCATGGCCGGCGTGTTTGCCGGCGTGGTCGCCGGATTGCTTCGTGACCGGCTGCATCCGCCCGAGGAGACTGGTGCATGAATGCCTCCGGATTCTTCCGCCTCGATCCTGATACGCTGATCGCGATTGCTGGAATGACGGCGATGACGCTGACCTGCCGGGTCGGCGGTTATTGGCTGTTCTCGCGCATGAAGCCGAGCCAGACTTTGCGCGACGGGTTTGGTTATGTTCCGGCCAGCATGCTGATCGCCCTGATCGCGCCAACCCTGGCCAATGCGGGCTTGGCTTATGCGGTCGGCGCGGTGGCGGCGGCGGCGGCGATGTTCATGACGCGCAGCTTTGTCGTGGCGACGCTGCTGGGCCTCGGCGCCTGCTGGGCGATCTGGGAATATTGACGGCGTGGCGGTGTGCAGATGCGTCTTTTCAAGGACGCGTTGCATTTTCTTCAACCGATCTGGCAGAATGGCGGGGCGTTCCACAACCCCTCGCCCTCTTTATCCAGCGATCCAGTGCAGCATTTTCTTCGCGCCCTCTTTCTGGTCTCGCTTCTGGCCCTGGCTGCCTGCGGTGGCAGCCGGACGAGTTCCAATGGGCCGGTCGGGGCGGGTGAGAGCTATTCCATCGAATGTGCCCCCTATGCGCGGCAGGTTACGGGCATCGCGCTGTACGGCGATGCCGCGGATTGGTGGGATCAGGCGCCACGCATTGGCTATGCGCGGGCAAGGCGGCCGGTGCCGGGCGGGGTGATCGTGTTCGACCGCAATGGCCGGCTGCCGAGCGGGCATGTCTCGGTGGTGACCCGCGTCGAGGGGCCGCGCAATATCACCGTCACCCATGCCAACTGGGTGCATGGCCAGATCGGCCGCGATGAGCCAGTGGTCGATGTCTCGCCGAATAATGACTGGAGCGAGGTGCGGGTGTGGTGGCGGCCAAACGGACAGATGGGTGCGTCCAACTATCCGGTGCGCGGTTTTGTCTATGCGTCGCGTGGCCCGCGCACCGCGTCCGCCGGTGGGGACGAGACGATCCG
>CANJOG010000028.1 GCA_947475475.1 Acetobacteraceae bacterium | reverse complement strand
GTTTGCGGACCACTGCTTCGAGGCTGAATGCTTCCGGTTTGCCGACATAGGCGTAGATGTCCTTGATGTGGACCATGCCAACAATATCGTCGAGCTGTTCACGATAGACTGGAAAACGCGAATGTCCTTCGCGGCGAATGACGGTCAGCAACTGATCGAGCGGCATGTCCACCGGGAGCGCGATGATATCGGCGCGCGGCACCATCACATCATCGGCCGCGGTGCCGCGCATGCGCAGCACATTGGCGATCAGCGCGCGTTCATGCCGGTCCAGCTCCGGCGCCTCGCCCGAACTGCCGGGATGGGATGCTTCCTGCACCAGTTCAGCGATGGAATCGCGCACGCTATGGTCGCTGTTGCGGCGCTTCAGCTTGCCGCGGATGCGGTTGATGAGGCCGGGTCTGATCGAACTCATGTCCGCTTCCAGGGATTGGGGACGCGCAGGCGGGAGAGAATGCGCGCCTCCGCCATTTCCATCCGGCGCGCGTCGCCGGGATGGTGGTGGTCATGGCCGTCGAGATGCAGCGCGCCATGCACGATGAGATGGGAAAGATGATGCGCCACGGTCTTGCCCTCGCGCCGCGCCTCACGCGCGACGACGCCGCGGGCAAGGATGATGTCGCCCGTCTCGAAGGTCAGCACATTGGTGGGTTTGTCGCGGCCGCGATATTGCGCGTTCAGGCGGCGCACCTCGGCATCGCTGGTCAGAACGACAAGACGCGCCCCGGCAGCCTGCGCAGCGCGCCGCGCCACACGGTCGACGCCGCGCACCATGCGCCGCCAACCCAGATCCGCCACCTGTATCTCAATCCCCGCATCCTCTTCCCAGTCGGAAGACTCGGCGGGGCCTCTACTTCCCGGCTCCATCGCTCTCTTGCGCAGGCCCTGCGCGCTTAACCGTGTTCAGGCCGGCCCCGGCGGCGGACGAAGCGGCGGTCTTCTGCAAAACCACCCTCGCCCGACTGCTCGGTCCGAGCCACATCCGCCTGTGCGGCGGCGCGCTGATCGTAGGCGTCAACGATGCGCCCGACCAGGGGGTGGCGCACCACATCGCGGTTGGACAGGCGCATGACGCCAATGCCGGGCACGCCTTCGAGCGTATCCAGAGCATCGCGCAGGCCGGATCGCGTGCCGGTGGGCAGGTCCACCTGAGTCAGATCGCCGGTCACCACCATATGCGTGCCCTCGCCCATGCGGGTAAGGAACATCTTCATCTGCACCGGCGTGGTGTTCTGCGCCTCGTCGAGGATGACGAAAGCATGGGCGAGCGTGCGGCCGCGCATGAAGGCGAGCGGGGCAACCTCAATCTCGCCATTGGCGATGCGCTTGGCCGCCTGGTCTCCCGGCAGCATATCCGACAGCGCGTCGTAGAGCGGGCGTAGATAGGGGTCGATCTTTTCCTTCATATCGCCGGGCAGGAAGCCCAGCCGCTCGCCGGCTTCCACCGCCGGGCGGGAAAGCACGATACGGTCCACCTTGCCGGCCTGGAGCATGGCGACGGCCTGGGCGACGGCGAGATAGGTCTTGCCGGTGCCGGCCGGGCCAAGGGCGATCAGCAATTCATGCTTGGACAGCGCGTCCATATAGGCCGCCTGGCCGGGCGAACGCGGGCCAAGCGCGCCGCGCCTGGTGCGGATGGAGGGCAGATCGGAGAGCGGCAGGCGTGGCTCCTCGACATCGACCATCCGGATCGCCGCATCCACATCCGCGCCCACAATCACCTCGCCCCGTTCCAGCCGCCGCCAGAGATCCTGCAATGCCGTCCGCGCCGCATCGATGCGGGCGGGTTCCCCGGCAATGGCGATGCGATTGCCCCGGCAGGAGAGTTTCACACCGAGCCCCTGCTCCAGCCGCGTCAGATGGCGGTCATGGTCGCCTAGCAGCATGGGCAGCAGGACGTTATCGGAGAAGGTCAGCGTTGCACTGGATTTATCTCCAGTGGCAACAGGGGGGCGGGTGCTCGCCGCATGCGAGCCGGGGACGATGATGTGTGTCAAGCGCAGGCAGGCTCCTCTGTTGGTAACGGTGAAACGGAGGCCGACAGGCGAGGCTCATCCAGCAAGCGTGCTGAAAGGGAATTGGGGTGCGCGGCGCTGATATCCACCCGCGCGATGCGGCCGATCACGGACGCATCGCCCTGCAGATGCACCGGCTGGAGATAGGGCGTGCGCCCGGCGATCTGGCCGGGGTGGCGGCCATGGCCAGTGAGCAGCACATCCATCGTCTTGCCAACGCAGGACGCGTTGAAATCATTCTGTTGCTGGCGCAGCACGGCCTGCAATTCGGCCAGCCGCGCATCCATCACCGCGTCCGCCACCTGATTGGGCGCGCCGGAGGCCGGGGTGCCGGGGCGCGCGGAATACTTGAAGCTATAGGCGAGCGCGAAACCGACTTCGCGGATCAGCTTCATGGTGTCCGCGAAATCCGCATCCGTCTCGCCTGGATGGCCGACGATAAAATCCGATGACAGCGCCATATCCGGCCGCGCCTCGCGCACACGCTCGATGATGCGCATGAAGTCAGCGGCTTTGTGCTTGCGGTTCATCGCCGCCAGCATCCGGTCAGATCCAGATTGCACCGGCAGATGCAGAAACGGCATCAGCGCGGGAAGATCACGATGCGCCGCGATCAGCGCGTCATCCATGTCGCGCGGATGCGAGGTGGTGTAGCGCAGGCGGGGAATCCCGAGATCGGCCAGCGCGTAGAGCAGCCGCGCCAGGCCCCAGGTCGAGCCGTCAGGCCCCTCGCCGTGATAGGCGTTCACATTCTGGCCGAGCAGGGCAATCTCGCGCGCCCCGCCAGCGACCATGCGCTTCGCCTCGGCCAGCACGGAGGCCACCTTCCGGCTCGCCTCGGCGCCGCGCGTATAGGGCACGACGCAGAAGGAGCAGAATTTGTCGCAGCCTTCCTGCACGGTGAGAAAGGCCGACAACCCGCCCGGCGTCTGCGGGGCTGCTTCATCGGGCAGGAAGTCGAATTTCTGCTCGGTGGGGAAATCAGTGTCGATCACCGCCCCGCCGGCGCGGGCGGCCAGCGCCACCATTTCCGGCAGGCGGTGATAGGTCTGCGGGCCGAGCACGATATCGACATAGGGCGCTCGGGCAAGAATCTCCTTCCCCTCCGCCTGGGCGACGCAGCCAGCCACGGCCAGGATCATCCGTCCGCCCTCGGCCTCGCGCGCCTGCTTGAGCACGCGCAGGCGACCAAGTTCGGAGAACACCTTCTCCGAGGCACGGTCGCGGATATGGCAGGTGTTGAGGATGATCATGTCCGCCGCTTCCGGCGCCTCGGTCGGGCCGTAACCGATCGGGGCCAGAACATCGGCCATGCGGGCGCTGTCATACACGTTCATCTGGCAGCCCCAGGTGATGACGTGCAGGCGCTTGGTATTGAGGTGGTCCGTCATAGGCGCAATCCCGGCCGTGCCTGCGGGGCGCGCGAGGCGATGCGCCTGGGCCCGTCAGGATGGGGCGGAGCAATGGGCATCCGCGACGCCTGGGTCAAGCGGGGAACGTCCGGCAGGGCCAGCTCGGGTCTTGGGCGGTCAAGCGGGGGCAGCGTTGGTCCTCCGTCATGATGCTGGGCAGCATGGCAGAAATGGACGTAAGCCTGTCAAGCGCGCGGATATGACGAATTGGCCTCTATCGGCCAACGTACTGGGGAAGGCTCAGGCAACCGCCTTTTCGCGGGCCGGCACGCGGCGCGCGCCATCGTTGACCGGCCGGTTCTGCCGCAGCGTCGCCGCACCTTCAGCCACCGTATTCCAGCATTCCTGGGCAAGCGCCTTGCGCGACCGGAATTCCTTGGGGTCAATCGGCTCATGCAGCAGGATGGTGGCGCGCAGACCCTGCCACTTGGCGAGCTGCCAGAAATGCGAGGCCAGATCCATATCGCCATACCAGGCAAAAACCGGCCGCGTGGCATGCCGGCAGGGCAGGCCGCCAAGCCGGTCATAGACGATGGAGACCGGCTGGATCACCGGCGGCTCGTCGGCGGCATCGACAATGGCGAAGAAGGGCGTGCGGAAGGGCAGCACGCGCGCCCCGTTGGAGCTGGTGCCCTCCGGGAACAGGATCAGGCTGTCACCGCTCGCCAGCCGTCCGATCATGTCGTCGCGCTCCTTGATGGTGGAGCTGCGGTTGCGGCTGACGAAGACGGTGCGGCCCAGCCGCGCGATGGTGCGCACCACAGGCCAGGTGCCGACCTCTTCCTTGGAGACGAAACAGGCTTCGAGCCGGCCGCCAAGGATGGGAATATCCAGCCAGGACGAATGATTGGAGACATAGACGACCGGCCGGCCGCGAATCCGCTTGCCGATCACCCGCACTTTGATGCCGAGCGCCCGGCTGACCCAGGACCAGTAGATCCGGGCAAAGCGGACCTTCATCCGGCCGGGCAGAACGAGGAACAGGGCCTGCGTGGGAATCGCGAGCAGGGTCCAGAGCAGAATAGTGATCAGGCGGCGCACGGCGCGTACCGGCCGCAGAAATCCCGCGCCGCCGGCACCGAGCGGCACGTCGCTCTGCGGGTCTTTCGGGGGGCGCGGCGCCAACCGCATGAGCGGACTGCGCCGCAGCCGGCTGGGTTTCAGCTGCATCATGCGGCTCTAGCCTGCGTAGCATGACAGTTCAATCGCGGTACCATGACGGGTTGTTGAATAAACCTCAGTTGTCCCGCGGTTTGGGCCGTCCGCTCAGCGCGTGCAGCCGCCATTCAGGCAGGAAGGCCCGGCCGCCATTGTCGTATTTGACCTCGTAGAGCATTTCCGAGCCGGTCTGGCGGTGCTTCATGCGCACGCTGACGATGGTGCCTGGCCACCAGACCCGGTCGTGCCGGACCTCGACAAGCTGGCCCAGGGCAAGATTCGCCCGCATGGCGCCGCCATTGGGCATGCGTCCCGGTCCCGGCGCGCCGGTGGGGCAGAGCATTTCCCATTGCGCGACGATGATCGCCGGATCGCCGCGCCCGCCCTGGCCGGCAATGCCGCCCGTGTCGTCGCGCCAGATCTTCTGCCCGTCCGTTCCCAGCACGGTTGTGAAGGTGACCTCGTCCAATGTGGTGATTTTGCCGACGGGGCAGTCGGCCTTGGCGCTAAAGTCCCTGTAGGTCTCGCGCCGTGCCATGATGGCCTCCGCACAGCCGGCGCCCGGCTGGTAGATCGCGCACCAGCGCGCGGCATCGGCGTGGACGATATGCGCGGACAATCGCGCATCATGCGACCCCTGACCGCCGATGGAGGACAGGCTGGGGTTTAAGCACGTCGAGCAGAGCTGCACACTCATCGCCGGCTCCGCCTCCTTGGGCAGAGCGGGCTGAGCGCTTGTAGCCAGCAAGACGATTCCCGCGATCAGGGCGCCAGTTTTCATTCCGCCTTTATATTGGCGATTCGCGCTTTCGTCATCCGCAGGAGTTCGGCCGGCGTAGTCTGGAAGACATGGCTGGGTGACCCAGCGGCGGCCCAGACCGGGTCTAGCGCCATCAGATCCTCGTCAATCAGCAGCAAGGCCGGCTCGGTCAGCCCCACCGGAGACACACCGCCAATGGCGAAGCCGGTCTTCTCGCGCACGAAATCCGCATCGGCGCGGGACAGCGACACACCCAGCGCGGCGGCGGCCTTCTTGGTGTCCACCCGGTTCGCACCCGAGGCGATCACCAGGACGGCGCGCGAGCCAGCCCGGAAAATGATGGATTTGGCGATCTGGGCCACGGTGCAGCCGACCGCGGCGGCCGCATCGGCGGCGGTGCGGGTGCCTTCGGGGAAGGCGCTCACCGTATCCGCATGGCCGGAATCCAGCAGTGCCGCACGAACCCGCTCGACCGATCCATCCGCCATGCCTATCTCCTGTCCCACATGATCCAGCCTCTTCCTGGGGCCGCACCCGGCCTCGCCCTCTATATCCACTGGCCGTTCTGCCTGGCCAAGTGCCCGTATTGCGACTTCAACAGCCATGTGCGCGAGCGCATCCCCCAGGCGCGCTTTGCCCAGGCGCTGCGCCGCGAACTGGCCTGGGAGGCGGCCCGGATCGGGCGGCGGCGGCTGAACTCGATCTTTTTCGGCGGCGGCACGCCAAGCCTGATGGATCCGGAGACGGTTGCCGCCCTGATCGAGGATGCGCGCGCTTTGTTCGACCCGGCGCCGGATTGCGAGATCACGCTGGAGGCCAATCCGACCAGTATCGAGCTGGCCAAGTTCCGCGATTTCGCCGCCGCCGGGGTGAATCGTGTCTCCATCGGCGTGCAATCGCTCCATGAGGACGATCTGCGCGCGCTGGGGCGGCAACATTCGGCGGGCCAGGCGGTAGCGGCACTGGAAATCGGGCGCAGCGTGTTTCCGCGCATCTCGTTCGATCTGATCTATGCGCGGCCGGGCCAGACACTCGCCGCCTGGCGCGACGAATTGCGCGAGGCACTGGCCCTGGCGGCCGATCACCTCTCGCTCTACCAGCTCACCATCGAGCGCGGCACCCAGTTCGCCACCCTGCATGCGCGCGGCGCGCTGGTGCTGCCGGAGCTGGATGACGCCGCCGCGATGTATCGGGCGACGGCTGAGGAAGTGGGAAAGTTTGGCCTCCTGCCCTACGAAATTTCCAACTACGCGGTGCCCGGCGGCGAGAGCCGGCATAATCTCGCCTATTGGCGCTACGGCGATTACGCCGGCATCGGGCCGGGGGCGCATGGGCGGCTGGTGCTGGGAGGGGAGCGGATCGCGACGCGCCGTCACCGCGCCCCGGAGGAATGGGCCACGCGCGTCGAACGCGATGGCCACGGCACCACGCATGAAGACCCGATCGACGCCGAGACGGCCGCGCGCGAGGCGCTGCTGATGGGGCTGCGCCTCACCGAAGGCATCAACGCCGCGCATTTCGCCGCACGCACCGGTATGGCGCTTCATGATGCGGTGGATGAAGAGGTTCTCGGCCAGGCGGTGGCCGAAGACTATCTCGCCTGGGACGGGCAGGTTCTGCGCGCACTACCGGAAGGGCTGGTGCGGCTGGATGCGTTGCTGGGGGCGCTGGCGCGGTAGACGTAGCCCGGATGCAGCGCAGCGAAATCCGGGGCGAGCTGCGGAACCTCGTGCGAAAATCACAGATTTCGCTGTCGCTGCATCCGGGCTACGGGTTTGGCAGAGGCGGCACTTTCTCTCTTCTAAGAATGGCAAAGGAAGCACCTTGGCCTCTGCATTGACACGCAATCACGGCCCCTTCATCGGTGGACGAAAGTGCTCGTAGAATTCGTGAGGAAGTCATGATGTCAGCCGCCATCGACCAATCCTGGCCCGAAGACGACATCGCCCTGCCGATGGCGCTGGACGCCGTCACGCCGGACTTCCTCACCGCTGCTCTCGCAATCCGTTATCCCGGCACGGAAGTCACGAACGTTACGCTCGGCCGTCAGGTGCGCGGCAGCGGATCGAAGGTGCGGCTGCTGCTCGAGTATAACGACGCCGGCCACCACCATCGCCTGCCGCCAACACTATGGTTCAAGGGCGGCTACGAGACCCATTCCGACGGCATCCGTAACTCGCACGTCCACGAGACGATCTTCTACCGCGAGATCGCACCGCGCGGCCTGGTGAACACGCCGCGGTGCTATTTCGCGGGCGTGGACCGGCGAGAGGGATCGCCGAGCTTCGGCCATGCCGGGCAATTGATGGAAGACTTGCTCGGCCGCAATGCCAGTTTCGGCCATGCCTCACGCTCGCTTTCCGTCGAGCAGGTCAGCCAACTTCTTACCATGTTCGCGCGGCTGCATGCGCATTGGTGGAATGCGCCGGAACTCGCACGGCTTGGCCCAATCGGCGGATCGCTGCGCGCCGATGGCATCGTGCTGCGGCAAATCCGCGAAGGCTGGAATGACTGCGCGCGCAAGCCGATGGCGGCCGATCTGCCGGTGGAGATGCGCGGCGAGGAGGCCGCCTTGCGCGGCATGGCGCTGCTGTCGGCCTATGACGCAGCATCGAAAACCCTCTGCGTCAATCATGGTGATCCGCATCCGGCCAATCTGTTCTTCGAACCTGACGGCGCGCCCGGATTGCTCGACTGGCAACGGCTGATGCAATGCGACTGGGGCCATGACGTCACCTATTTCACCATCGGCGCGATGGAGCCCGGCGAGTGCGCGCGGCATGAGCGCGATCTGCTGGCGCATTACCTGCGTGAACTCAGCACCTACGACGTCGCCGCACCGGATTTCGATGCGGCCTGGCTGTCCTACCGCAAGCACGCGATGTACGGCCTGGTCTGGGTCGTGGTGCCGCCCAAGCTGCACCGGATCGAGGCGATCGAGATCATGGCCTCCCGCTTCTGCGCCGCGTTCCGCCGGCTGCGGACCTATGATGTTTTGTTCAGCGCATGATTAAATCACATAATTTCTGAAATCCTGGGGTGGGCTTCAGCCCACCATCTCTCCACACGGCGCATCGGAAGATGGCGGGCTGCCGTCTCCCCCCGCAATAGCCGATTGCCCCGCCTCTCCCGTCCGGACAGAATGGCGCCATGCACGAGCAAACCATCCGCGCCGGAGTGACCGTCACCTTCCTGCGCCTCGATGAGAGGCCGCGGGACGCGCCGCGAACGCTGCCGACGGACGCGCAAATCGTTCAGGTCACCCGCCCGAGCGTCGCCTTCTACCGCTACCTCTACAATACGATCGGATCATCGTACGTCTGGTGGCTTCGCCGCGCCGCGCCGGATAGCGAAATCACCTCGCTGCTCGCCCATCCCGCGGTCAGCGTGCATGTGCTCTACCGCTATGGCGAGCCGCAGGGTTTCTACGAACTCGACTGCCGCGCAGCGCCGGACGTCAATCTCAGCTATTTCGGCCTGATGCCGCAGGCGATTGGCAGCGGGCTCGGCAAGCCCTTCCTGCGCGCCGCCATCGATGCCGGCTTCGCAATGAGCCGCCGCGGCCTGACGCTGAACACCTGCACGGCCGATCATCCGCGCGCTCTGCCGCATTACCTCGCCGCTGGCTTCAAGCCGATACGCGCCGTGCGCGAACTCTGGGATGTGCCGACCCGCCTCGGCCTGCACGTGCCGCAGCATCTGCGCGTCTGATCCGGACCAGTCCGGCTTCCAGTACGCACGAACAAGCAGAGACGCGAAGCGTGTCACACCAGATGCCATCGCATCTGTTTCGTCTGCAAACAATTCCGCACTGCACCGGATAATCGAACAGCAATTCGAAATATACAGATGCGTACACAAGCGTTGTGGACGCATCTTTATTTTATAGTTCCGCTTGGTTGTCTTTCCGATGCGCCTGCTTATTGTGCCCCTGTCTCCGCCCACCGGGTTCGACAAGGAATATCCGCATGCCGCGCTCTCTCCAGGCCATTGCCGGCCTGGTGTTGCTTGCCGTCGCCGCTTTTACCGGCTCCGTGCAGGCTGAAATCCCCAACCGCACCCTGCGCGTCGGCGTGCTGAATGACGCAAATGGGCCATTTGCCGATCAATCCGGCAGGGGGGGGCTGATCGCGGCCCAGATGGCGGCCGAGGATTTCGCACGCGAGGCCACCGATCCGCGGGTCGAGATCGTCTATGGCGACCATCAGAACAAGCCCGATGTCGGCTCGGGCATCGTGCGCACCTGGGTGGAGCGCGATGGCGTCTCGGCCGTCGCCGATTCGGTCAATTCCGGCGTCGGCCTTGCCGTCAACCGCATCCTGGCCGATCGCGACCTCACCTTCGTCGCCAGCAACGTCGGCACCTCCGACCTCTCCGGCCCGGCTTGCCAGCCGACCACCGTGCAATGGAGCATGGACACCTGGGCCTTCGGCAATGCCGCCGCCCGCGCCATGGCCGACCAGGGCGGAAATTCCTGGTTCTTCATCTCCTTCGACTATGCACTCGGCCAGGCGCTGGAGCGAGACGCCACCAATGCGCTGAAGAAGCTCGGCGGCACGGTCAGCGGCTCGGTGCGCCATCCGCTCGGCACCGCTGATTTCTCCTCCTACCTGCTACAAGCGCAGTCCTCCGGCTCGAAGGTGATCGCGCTCGGCGATACCGGGGTCGATCTGATCAACGCGGTCCGTCAGGCACGCGAATTCGGCCTCTCGCAGAAGCTGGTCGGCCTGTTCACCCAGGCGATCGACGTGCAGGCCATCGGCCTGGCCGACGCCCAAGGGCTGATCGCCACCGAGAGCTTCTATTGGGACCTCAATGACGCCACCCGCGCCTTCTCCCGCCGCTTCGCCGCCCGCCATATGGGCCGGGTGCCGACCGCCAACCAGGCGGCGGTCTATTCCTCGGTGCTCGCCTATCTCCGCACAGCCAAGGCGGCGGATTCGATTCGCGGGGCGGAGGTGATCGCCCGCATGCGCGCCGCCCCCATCGAGGATTCGCTGTTCGGCACCGTCATCGTCCGGCCGGACGGGCGGGCGATCCATCCGATGTATGTCTTCCAGGTGAAGACACCGGCGGAATCGCGCGCCAAGGAAGATGTCTACAAGCTGCTGCGGGTGATCCCGACCGAGGAGGCCTTCCGCCCCTTGGCCGAAGGCGGCTGCAAGCTGGTGAAGTAGGCGGCCACTCCGGTTCGCCTTCCCCGCCGCCCCGCCGTTAAATTTTAGCGACAGAGCCCGCCGACGGGCTGGCCCAAACCGCGCCGCACCTGCCATTTCAGCCCCGCCTGCCCGCCGACGCGCGGCTCCCATGCCCGGCCGCCGCGCTATTTTCCTCGCAAATCCGTCAGTTTCAGCCTATGTGGCGGCGCAACAACCCCCCATACCCGTGAGTATTCATGGACATTCGCAATATCGCGATCATCGCGCACGTCGATCATGGCAAGACCACCTTGGTCGATCAGCTGTTGAAGCAGTCGGGCTCGTTCCGAGAGCATCAGCAAGTCGCCGAGCGCGCAATGGACCGCAACGACCTCGAGCGTGAGCGCGGGATCACCATCCTTGCCAAGTGCACGAGCGTGCTGTGGAAAGGTACCCGCATCAACATTATCGATACCCCGGGCCACGCCGATTTCGGCGGTGAGGTCGAGCGTATCCTGAACATGGTCGATGGCGTCATCGTCCTCGTTGATGCCGCCGAAGGCGTGCTGCCGCAGACCAAGTTCGTGGTCGGCAAGGCGCTCCAGCGCGGCCTCAAGCCCATCGTCGTGGTCAACAAGATCGACCGCCAGGACGCCCGCGCGGACGAAGTGCATGTCGAGGTGTTCGACCTGTTCGCCGCCCTCGGCGCCACTGATGACCAGCTCGATTTCCCGATGCTCTATGCCTCGGGCCGTCAGGGCTGGGCCGATGTCGAGCTGCACGGCGCGCGTAAAGACCTCTCGCCCATGTTTGACCTGGTGCTCCGCCACGTGCCCTCGCCGGTGCTGGACAAGGAAGCGCCGTTCGGAATGGTCGCCTCCATCCTCGACTACGACAACTATCTCGGCCGCGTGCTGACCGGCCGTGTCGAGCAGGGCCGCGCCCGCATCAACATGCCCGTCAAGGTCCTCCGCTCGGACGGCACCGTGGTGGAAACTGGCCGCCTGACCAAGTTGCTGGCCTTCCGCGGCCTTGAGCGCGTCCCCGTCGATGAGGTCGAAGCTGGCGATATCGTCGCCATTGCCGGCCTCGCCGAAGGCACCATCCCGGACACGATCGGCGCGCCCGAACTGCCCGGCCCGCTGCCGGCCACCCCGGTCGATCCGCCGACGCTCGCCATGACCTTCCGCGTCAATGACGGCCCGCTCGGCGGCCGCGAGGGCAAGAAGGTCACGTCGCGCCAGATCCGTGACCGCCTGCTGCGCGAGTCGGAAGGCAATGTCGCGATCAAGATCACCGAGAGCCAGGAATCGGAAGCTTTCGAAGTCGCTGGCCGTGGCGAACTCCAGCTCGGCGTGCTGATCGAGACGATGCGTCGCGAAGGCTTCGAACTGACCATCGGCCGCCCCCGCGTTCTGACCCGTCAGAACGCAGAGACCGGCGCCCGCGAAGAGCCGATGGAAGAAGTGCTCATCGACGTGGATGAGCCCTTCTCCGGCGTGGTCGTGGAGAAGATGTCTCGCCGCAAGGGCGAGATGCAGGACATGCGCCCCACCGGTGGCGGCAAGGTGCGCCTGACCTTCATCATCCCCAGCCGCGGCCTGATTGGCTATCACGGCGAATTCCTCAC
>CANJOG010000027.1 GCA_947475475.1 Acetobacteraceae bacterium | reverse complement strand
GGCATCCAGCCATCGCCAATGCGCGCCGCGCGCTCGGCGGAGATATGGACACCGCCACCGATCAGGATACGTGGCCCAGTCTTCTGCCAGGGCTTCGGATAGCAACACATATCTTCGTAGGAAATGAACTCACCCTTGAAGGTGGACGGATGCGTCAGCCAGAGGTTCTTCATCACGGCGACATATTCTTCCATCATCCGGCCGCGCTTGCGGAAATCGCCGCCGAGCAGATCAACCTCGGTCTGCAACCAGCCGACGCCCACACCGATATCGAGCCGGCCGCGCGTCGCCAGATCGGCAGTGGCGACTGACTTGGCCAGGCGGATGGGCTGCCATTGCGGTAGCACCAGAACATCTGTCGCGAAATGGATGCGCTTGGTCTGGCTGGCCAGTGCCACGGCGAGGATGATTGGATCGTGCCAATCACGCCCCATGGTGGACTCATACTCGGTCGGGAAGATCGTGTGGTCCGGCAGGGCAATGAAGTCGTAGCCGAGCTCTTCCGCATGCTGCACGAAGCGCACGATAGCGTCGAATTCGGGAAACATGCTCAGCGGATGGAGACGGACTCCGTATTTCAATGTTGCTTCCTCCGGTCATTGGGCCGGGCGCCTGCCTGGCTCGCCCGTCTTCGCGGGCAGAGAAGAATACGTGGCACCGGGCCATGCGGTCCAGTCTCTTTGTCGCACGTGGCTTGGCCGCATGCGGTTGACGGCAACTGAGGCGGCCAGGAAGATGGCGGCAATAATCGTGCCCGCCTCCGCGAGGTGTGGTCGCATGGAGGAACGCATGTCCCAGTCTCTCTTGCAGCGCCTTGAGGGCCAGGTCGCGATTGTCACCGGCGGGGGTGGCGGAATCGGTGGTGCCACATCCCGACGCCTTGCTGCCGATGGCGCCTTTGTTGCGGTGTTCGACATCAATGAAGCGGCTGCCAATGCGGTGGCCGATTCGGTCCGGGCCGCCGGTGGTCGTGCCAGTTCCTGGCGCGTTGACGTGACCGACCGGAATTCGGTTTCTGCCGCCGTTGCAGCAGTGGAATCTGAATGCGGTGGCATCGACATATTGGTCAATAATGCTGGCCTCGCGCGCCAGGCATCGTTCCTGGAGCTGAAGGATGAAGACTGGAATTTCATCCTCAACCTTAATCTGACAGGCTATTTCATCGTCGGACAGGAAGTCGCGCGGGCAATGGTCCGCAAGGGTGCCGGGCGCATCGTCAATGTCTCCTCGCTGGCGGCACATTACGCGGCCGGCAAGCAGGCGGTCTATGCGGCGGCGAAGGGCGGTGTGATCGCGCTGACCCAGGTGATGGCCTTTGAATTGGCGCCTCTGGGAATCTCCGTCAATGCGATTTCGCCAGGGCCGGTGGCCACCGAGATGTCGGCCCGGAACATGTCCGCGCATTCGCGCCAGGCCCGGCTCGACCGGATTCCGCAAGGGCGACTTGGCACGCCCGAGGATATGGCCAATGCAATCGCCTTTCTCGCCTCGCCCGATGCAGCCTATGTCAATGGCACGACGCTGATTGTCGATGGCGGCTTGTTGCGGGCGGGCATTCGCGAATAGGCGCCGCGCACTCACTGCGACAGAACGGAGACTTTAGATATGCACAGCGATAGCGCCAAGTATCTCGGCCTGCCTCCCGATCGGTCATGGCTGGAAAAATTGCGAGAGGATGTGCTGGAGCCGGAGCTGCCAATCATCGATGCGCATCATCACCTGTGGGATCATGCGGGCGATCGCTATCTGCTCGATGAGATGCTGGCCGATACCGGGGCGGGACATAATATCCTCGGCACCGTCTATGTGCAGGCTTTCGCCGGCTACCGGCACTCCGGCCCCGAGGAGATGCGGCCAGTCGGCGAGACGGAATTTGCCGCCGCTTTCGCCGATGAGTGTGTCAGGCGCGGATCGCACACGCAGCTTCCCGCGGGAATCGTCAGCTATGCCGAATTGCTGCTCGGCGATCGTGTGGCGCCGGTGCTGGAAGCGCATGTGGAAGCTGGTGGTGGCCGGTTTCGCGGCATCAGGCGGATTGCGGCGCGCGATCACTATGTGGTGTCGGTGATGTATCCGCAGCCGCCGCTGGGCATGCTGATGGAGCCGAGATTCCATGACGGCATGGCCAGGCTGAAGCAGCTTGGCCTGAGCTTCGACTGTTTCATCTTCCACACCCAGTTGCATGAGCTGGCCGTCCTGGCCGATGCCTGTCCGGATGTGCCGATTGTTCTGAACCATTGCGGCTCGCCGCTCGGCATCGGGCCTTATGCCGGCAAGCGCCAGGAGATTTTCGATATCTGGGCGGCCGGGCTTCGCAATGTCGCCAAGCGCCCGAATGTTTTTCTCAAGATTGGCGGCATGGCGATCAAGCTGTTCGGATTTGGCTTCAATGATCAGGTTCTGCCGCCATCCTCGGGGGAGTTGGCTGCGGCGTGGAAGCCTTATGTCGAGACCGGCATCGCGGCGTTCGGCGTCGAGCGCTGCATGTTCGAGGTCAATTTTCCGCCGGATAAAGGTGGGTGTTCCTATGTCTCAGCCTGGAATGCGTTCAAGCGCCTGACGGTCTCCGCATCGGCCGATGAGCGGGCGGCCTTGTTCCACGACACCGCGCGGCGCTTCTACCGGCTGGATATCTGACCCGATGATTCGCAAGGAGATCCCGACGACTTAAACGGAAAAGTGGGGACAAAGAAAAAGGCCGCCCGCTGATGCGGCCGGCCTTTTTCTTAATCCCGCCGGATCGAAATCCGGCGCACAACCGGTGACCCGGTTGGAGGCGATGGTGGAGCCAAGCGGGATCGAACCGCTGACCTCCTGAATGCCATTCAGGCGCTCTCCCAGCTGAGCTATGGCCCCCCGTCGCGTGGGAGGCGGCATATAGCCCCGGAGGCTGGAGGGGATCAAGGGGCGGAAACCGGTTTTTTCGCCCCTCTTTCCCGGCGGGAGTCAGCCTTGCAAATTCGGGCTGACAGCGTACTGCGCCTCGGTCGCGGCGCGCACCTGATCGAGCGTCACATCCGGCGCCAGTTCCACCAGAGTGAGCCCCGGCTTGCCCGGATGATCCACCGTAAAGACGCAGAGATCGGTGACGATCATGTTCACCACGCCGGCGCCAGTGAGCGGCAGGTTGCACTTGGCGAGAATCTTCGGCGCGCCCTTGGCGGTGTGCTCCATCAGCACGATCACCTTGCGCACACCGGCCACGAGATCCATCGCACCGCCCATGCCCTTGACCATCTTGCCGGGCACCATCCAGTTGGCGATGTCGCCATTCTCGGCCACTTGCAGCGCGCCGAGATAGGTCAGGTCGATATGCCCGCCGCGCACCATGCCGAAACTGTCGGCGCTGGAGAAATACGAGGTGGTCGGCAGTTCAGTGACGGTCTGCTTGCCGGCATTGATGACATCGGCGTCCTCCTCTCCCTCATACGGGAAAGGCCCATAGCCGAGCATGCCATTTTCGGAATGAAGCTGCACCGACATGCCGGCGGGAACAAAGTTCGACACCAGTGTCGGGATGCCGATGCCGAGGTTCACATACATGCCGTCGCGCAGCTCTTGAGCGGCGCGCGCGGCCATTTGATCGCGGGTCCAGGCCATGATGCTGCTCCTTATGCGCGGGGACGGACGGTGCGCTTCTCGATGCGCTTGTCCGGCCGGTCGAGCTTGATGATGCGCTGGACGAAGATGCCCGGCGTGATGATGTGATCGGGATCGAGCGTGCCTGGCTCGACAAGTTCCTCAACCTGCGCGACCGTCACGCGGCCCGCGGTCGCCATCATCGGATTGAAGTTCCGCGCCGTCTTGCGATAAATCAGATTGCCTTCGGTATCGCCCTTCCA
Organism: Acetobacteraceae bacterium; assembly: GCA_947475475.1. Lineage (GTDB taxonomy): Bacteria > Pseudomonadota > Alphaproteobacteria > Acetobacterales > Acetobacteraceae > CANJOG01. The sequence goes on along the minus strand of CANJOG010000027.1, from coordinate 8,460 downwards.
GGCATGCACCAGCGCCACATCGGCGCGCAATCCGGTTTCCATCACATGCAGGCGGCCGTTGAATTCGCGCTGCTCCTTGCCCTCGGCGACCGAGGTGCCGGCGCCTGTGGGCGTGAAGAAGGCGGCGACACCAGCGCCACCCGCACGGATGCGCTCGGCCAGCGTGCCCTGCGGATTGAATTCGATCGCCAGCTCGCCGGCGAGATACTGCCGCATGAAAGTGTCGTTTTCACCGACATAGGAGCTGATCATCTTCTTGATCTGCCGGGTATCGAGCAGCACGCCGAGGCCCTGACCATCGGTGCCGGCATTATTGGAAATGCCGGTGATGTTCTGCACGCCGGAATCGCGCACCGCGTCGATCAGCGCGAAAGGCACGCCGCACAGGCCGAAACCGCCTGCCATCAAGGTCATGCCGTCCTTCAGCAATCCGGCCAGCGCGCTCTGCGCATCCGGATAGACTTTTTTCGCCATTGCGCGTCTCACCCTGCTTCAAAGATGCAGGGAAGCTGCCATTCGCGGGGGGGCGAAGCAATATCGGCGCGGCCGAATCAGGCGGGTTTGGCCCGTCTTTAAGCGAGTCTTTCGCGCACGATCTCCATGGCGCGGCAAAAAGCGGCGTCCGGGTCCAGTGTTGTGGTATCCAGCACAACAGCGTCATCGGCCGGACGCAGCGGGGCGGCGGCGCGATTGCGGTCCGCTTCGTCACGCTCGGCCATTTCGCGGCGGACATCTTCCAGCGTCTCGTCCAGGCCCTTGGAGGTCACTTCGAGGAAACGGCGGCGGGCGCGCTCGTCCAGGCTGGCGGTCACGAACAGCTTGGCCGGGGCGGCTGGGAAGATCACCGTGCCGATATCGCGCCCGTCCAGCACCGCGCCATGGGCGGCGCCGAAGCCGCGCTGGAAATCGAGCAGAGCGGCGCGCACGGCGGGGATCGAGGCGACCTGGCTGGCCGCCATATCCGCCTCTGGCCCGCGCAGATCGGCGCGGTCGAGATTTTCCGGCTTCAGCCGCCGGGCTGCCGCCTCGGCCTGGGCCGGATCTGCCGGATTGCCACCGGCATCGAGCACCAGCCGCCCGGTGGCGCGGTAGAGCAGGCCGGTATCGAGATAGGGCAGGTCCAAAGCGGCGGCGAGCCGGCGGGCCAGCGTGCCCTTGCCGGACGCCGCCGGGCCGTCGATCGCCACGATTTGCGGGGTGCTCATGCGAAATTGGCCCCAAGGCCGCGCATCAGCGTCACGAAGCCGGGAAAACTTGTGTCGATGAAGGCGGTGTCGTCCACCCGCACCGGATTGGCGGTCGCCAGACCCAGCACTAGGGCGCTCATGGCAAGCCGGTGGTCCATATGCGTCTCGACCAGCCCGCCGCCCGGGGGCCGGGCGCCGGTGCCATGCACGATCAGGTCATCGCCGTCGATCTCGACGCGCACGCCATTGCCGGCGAGCAGGGCGGCGGTGGCGGAGAGACGGTCACTCTCCTTCACCTTCAGCTCGGACAGGCCGCGCATCCGCGTGGTGCCGGCGGCAGAGGCGGCGGCGACGGCGAGGATCGGATATTCGTCGATCATGCTCGGTGCCCGGCCCGGCGGCACATCGATGGCACTGAGCGGACCGGCCGTGGCGGTGATGTCGCCGACTTCCTCACCGCCTTCGACGCGGCGGTTATCGATGCTGAGCAGCGCGCCCATCTCCAGCAGCGTGGCGAACAGGCCGGTGCGCAACGGATTGAGGCCGACGCCGCGCACTGTCACCACCGATCCCGGCACCAGCAGGGCGGCGACCAGCGGGAAGACGGCCGAGGACGGATCGCCCGGCACGACCACATCGGCGGCACGCAGTTCCGGCTGGCCTTGCAGGCGAATGACGCGCCCTTCGCCGGCCACTTCCACAGAAACGGTGGCGCCAAAATGGCGGAGCATATTCTCCGAGTGGTCGCGCGTGGCTTCCGGCTCCTCGACCAGCGTCTCACCGCGGGCGTTCAGCCCGGCCAGCAGCACGGCGGATTTCACCTGCGCGGAGGCGACCGGCAGCTTGTAGGTGAGCGGCATGGACTCGGGCGCCCCGGTGATGGCCAGCGGCAGGCGTCCACCCTCGCGAAAAGCGAATCGGGCGCCGGTCTGGGCCAGCGGGGTGATCACGCGCTGCATTGGCCGGCGGCGCAGGCTGGCATCGCCGGTCATGACGGAAAAAATCGGATGGCTGGCGAGAATGCCGGCGAGCAGGCGGGCGGCGGTGCCGGAATTGCCCATGTCGAGCACGTCGGTGGGCTCGGTCAGCCCGCCAATGCCGCGGCCAGCGACCAGCCAGTCCACGCCGTCGCGCGAGATGTCCGCGCCCAGCGCGCGCATGGCGCCGGCGGTGCGCAGCACGTCCTCGCCTTCCAGCAGGCCGGTAATGCGGGTCTGGCCAACAGCGAGGCCGGCGAACATCAGGGCGCGGTGGCTGATCGACTTGTCGCCCGGCACGGCGATGCTGCCGGCCAACGGCGCTTCTGGCCGGGTGGCGGCGAGGGGGCGGGCTTGTGCGGTCGGATCGCTGCTCATGGCGGGGGCGGATAGCATCTTACCGCCTCCCAAAACAGCACCCCGCGCAACGCCGCGCGGAATTGCGTGCGGATAGGTTTGACAGGTTCCGCGTGCGGTGGCATGCGCCCCCATCCCGCGCCGGGCTGTGCCCCGCGCCTCGTTTGCAAGACGCCCGACGGGGCGGATGGAGAGCACATGGTGAAGCCCGACCTCGGCACCAAGCGCGTCTGTGTCGCCTGCGGCGCCAAATTCTATGATTTGCAGAAGGCCCCGGCCGTCTGCCCGAAATGCGGCACCGTCCAGCCGGCCGATCAGCCGCGTCTGCGCCGTCCCGCCGGCAATGTGCCGCAGGAAGACAAGCGCCCGAAGAAGGTCGCCGAGGATGTCGACGCCGATATCGAGGTGGTGGCCGACGATGACGACGAGGACGTGCTGGAGGATACCTCCGATCTCGAGGAGGATGATCCCATCGGCACCGAGATCGAAGTCGGCACCGACAACGACGCCGACGAGCGATAGCCGTCCTTGAACGACGAGCGATAATAGATCATGAGCGGAACGGGCGCCGGGGGGCCTGGTCACGTCGATCTCGTGGCCAAGCAATTCGGTGACCGCGCCGATGCCTATCTGAAGAGCGCCGTGCATGCGGCTGGCGCTGATCTGGACCAGTTGGCGGCGATCGTCGCGGCCCGGCCCGGCATCCAGGTGCTTGATCTCGGTTGTGGCGGTGGCCATGTCAGCTTCCGCGCCGCCGCGTTTGCCGCTCGTGTCGTGGCCTATGACCTGTCTGCCGACATGCTGAAAGTCGTTGCCCGCACCGCCGCCGAGCGCGGGCTGGACCGGCTGGAGGTCCGCCAGGGCGCTGCCGAATCGCTCGATTTTCCCACTGCCAGCTTCGATATCGTGTTGAGCCGCTATTCAGCGCACCATTGGCGCGATGTCCCCGCGGCGATGGCGGAGGCGCGGCGTGTGCTCAAGCCAGGCGGCATCCTGGCCATTTCCGATGTGGTCGCACCCGCCGACCCGCTGCTCGATACCTTCCTGCAAGCCGTCGAGGTGCTACGCGACCCCTCGCATGTGCGCGACTACAGCATGGCGGACTGGGAACGCATGCTGGTGCGGGCAGGGTTTTCCCTGACCGGCTCGACAATCCACCGGGTGCGGCTGGAATTTGGCAGCTGGATCGCGCGGATGAACACGCCGGACGTGCGCGCCGATGCGGTGCGGTCGCTGCAGGGTGCCGTTGGCGCCGAGGCGCGGGCGTATTTCGAGGTCGAGGCGGATGGCAGCCTCACCATCGACACCGCGGTGATCGAGGCGGTCTGAGGCACCACTGCGCGCCTGGCGCATGTCGTTCCCGCCCGACCGGAAAGGTCGAGTCGTCCACGCGCCGGTGGGAAATGATTGCCGCCTGGAATTCGCTTGTCGCAATGCGGTATCCGTCGCAGTCTGTGGGTGCATTCGGTGGGCCGGCCACAATGCGGACAGAGGAAATTGCGGTGTCGATACGGAAGAGTTCGGCCGGGCCAAGTCCATCTGGCATTGACGAAGACAATGCCAATCTTCGCCGTGAACAGCGCAGTTCGACGATCAGGACGGCGCGCCTTGCCTTTGGCGAGGGTGCCGCCCCCGGCGTGCTGATGGATTATTCCGCCACCGGCGCGCGCGTCTTCGTGCGCTCCAAGAATGGCATCGATCCCATGCTGCCCGACAAGGTTACGCTGGAACTGAATGACGGTACGGCCCTCCCGGCGCTGATCCGATGGAAGCGGGACGGCTATGTCGGACTGGAATTCATTGGCGCCGCTGATGCCAATGCGGCGCGCCTGGCAGGCGCGCGCAGCGTGACGGAGTTGCTCGACTCGGCCGATCTCGCCAAGGCGCTGCGCCTGCTGTCCGAGCGCGCTTGGTTTGGCGATCCCCAACTCGGCGATGCCGCGCGGGCGCTGGAGCAGGATCTTGCCAAGGTGCGCGCGCGGCTGGCGCAGATTCTCGACCGCCGCGACTGAACGGTGTCAGTCGATCCGGCGCGGCCCCACCGCGGTGCCGGTATTGAGCCCGCCATCGACGACGAATTCCGAGCCGGTGATAAAGGAACTCGCATCCGAGGCCAGGAACAGCACGAGTTTCGCCACATCATCAGACGTGCCGGCACGCTGCAAGGGTGTCGCGGCGACAATCGCGTCATGCCGCTCATCGCCCATGATGCTGATCATATCAGTATCGATAATGCCGGGATGCACGGAGTTCACGCGGATGCTCCAGGGCGCGAATTCCAGCGCCGCCACCTTGGTCATGCCGCGCACGGCGAATTTGGTGCCGGCATAGGCGCAGGAGCCAGGCGCGCCGCGAAACCCGGCGACCGAGGAAATATTGATGATGGAGCTGCCGGACTTGCCGGGCACGTTCTGGCGCATCGCCGGCAGCGCCGCCTTCATGCCGAGATAGACGCCGAATTGATTGACACTGAACATGGCGAGGAAGTCCTCTTCCGTGCTCTCCTCTATCAATTTTGGCCTGTAGAGTCCGGCATTGTTCACCAGCACATCCAGCCGTCCGTGCTTGTCCATCACCGCGGCGATTGCGGCGTTCCACTCGGTGGATTTGGTGACATCGAGCGGCAGGTAGGTCACAGCATCGCCAAGTTCCGCGGCCACCGCACGGCCTTCATCGTGGCGCACATCGGCGATGACGACGCGCGCACCTTCTGAGATGAAGAGTTTCGCCTCAACGGCACCCTGTCCACGTGCGCCACCGGTGATGAGCGCCACGCGCCCGTCTAGCTGGCCCATTTCAATCCACCATTTTCATTATTGTCGTTATTGTAGGCCGGATAAGCCGCAGGCGTCATCCGGGGCGTGGTGCCGGGTCAAGCAAACGAATTTACGATTCCATGATGCGCCGCCCGCGCAAGGCCGTGGCGAGCGTGCCGTCATCGAGCGTATCGAGCGCGCCGCCAATCGGCACGCCGGTGGCGAGCCGGCTGATGCGCGCGCCGAGCGGGTGCAGACGTTCGGAGAGCCAATGCGCAGTGCTGGCGCCATCCACGGTGGCGCCGAGAGCCAACACAACTTCGCTGATGCCACCGTGGGAAACCCGTGCGACCAGCGCATCGGCGGTGAGATCTTCGGGCCGCGTGCCGGCCAGGGCCGAGAGCGTGCCGCCGAGCACATGATACAGGCCGCGATGGGCATGGGCGCGTTCCAGTGCCCAGACATCGGCAACGGATTCCACCACGCAGATCAACTCGCGCTCGCGATGCGGATCGGTGCAGATGGCGCAGGGATCGGTGCTGTCGAGATTGAAGCAGACCGAGCAGGATTTCACCGCCCGCGCCGCATCATTCAACGCGGCGGCGAGCGGCACCATCCGCAGCTGCGGCTGTTGCAGCATCTTCAACGCCGCCCGCCGCGCGCTGCGCGGACCCATGCCGGGCAGCTTCGCCAGCAGCGAAATCAGCCGCTCGATCTCGGGCCCGCCCATTCAGGAATTGGCCATTTAGAAAAAAGCGCCGCTCAGAACGGCATCTTCATGCCGGGGGGCAACTGGAGGCCGCCAGTCACCTTGGACATTTCTTCGGAGGTGATCGCCTCGACCTTGCGCTTGGCATCAGCATGGGCAGCCAGGATCAGGTCCTGCAACATTTCCATCTCGCTGGCATCAGCAAGTTTCGGATCGATGCGAATGCTGCGCAACTCGCCTTTGCCGGAGAGCCGCACCGTGACCATGCCGGCACCGGCGCTGCCTTCGGCTTCGGTCGCCTCCAGCTTCGCCTGGGCTTCCTGCATCTTGGCCTGCATCTGGCTGGCCTGCTTCATCAGGCCGGCGAGGTTCTTCATGACGTGATCTCCAATAAACTCAGTCGGGATACCCGCCATCAGCGGGCTCGGCATCGGGTGGCGCGAATTCAGGGATGTCGGGTGCGTCACCGTTTTCGTCAAGCGGCACAGCTTCCAGCAACCCGGCATCGACCAGGGAGGGCGTGTCGGTCAGGCCATAGGCATCGGCGCGGCTGTCATGCACGCTGTCGATCTTCGCCCCTGGAAAAGCCTCCAGAATGGCGCGCACCAGCGGATGCGCGGCCACCGTCTGGCGGCGGGCCTGATCGGCCTCGGCGCCCTGCTCGTCGAGCGTCGGCTCGCCAGGCGCAGCCGAGAGGGCGATGGTCCAGCGCGTATTGGTCACGCGGGTGAGCATTGCGGCGAGTTTGGAGGCGAGATCGCGTGGCGCGTCCGGCTCCGGGCGGATTTCGATCACCGGCGGGGCGAAGCGCACGAGATGCACGGCATTGCGCAGCAGCGCATGCAGCACCGCCTCGCGCTCGGTCGAGGCAAGGGCCACCACATCGCGGAAACTGGCCAGACGCGGTGCCGCGGCGGGTTCTGGCGATGCCTGCTGATAGGCCGGCGCACCATTGGCGACCGCGCGCATCGCGCCTCCACCACTGCTTCCCCTGGCACCACCACCCATACCACCGCCGGGGGAGGGGCCGCCGATACCCGTCGCCGTGCCACCCTCGGTCAGGCGTTTCACCAACTCGCCGGGCGGCGGCAGGTCGGAGACATGGCAGAGCCGGATCAGCACCATCTCGGCGGCGGCACGGCGATCAGGCGCGCCATTCACCTCGGCGATGCCCTTGAGCAGCATCTGCCAGAGCCGCGCCAGCAGCGGGATGGAGAGTTTTTCGGCAAAGGCGGCGCAGCGCGACCGCTCGGCTTCCGGCAGGTCGGGCGAGCTGCCGAGTTCGGGCACGGCGCGCACGCGGCTGACCAGATGGATGAGTTCGAGCAGATCGGTCAGCAGCACGCCGAAATCCGCCCCGCCGCCATGGGCGCGCTCGGTCACATTGAGGGCTGTGGCGATATCGCCGCGCACCAGGGCATCCAGCAATTCGAACACCGCCTGGCGGTCGGCCAGGCCGAGCATATCGGCGACCAGTTCGGTGGAAATCTCCGTCTCGCCCTCGGGGCCGCCGCTATCGATGCTTTGCGCAATCGCCTGGTCGAGCAACGAAAGTCCGTCACGCACCGAGCCATCGGCGGCGCGCGCAATCAGGTCCAGCGCGCCGGCCTCGATCCGCACCGCCTCGCGCACGGCGATATTGGAGAAATGCGCGGCGAGTTCGGCGGTGCCAACCCGGCGCAGCGCGAATTTCTGGCAGCGCGACAGCACCGTGATCGGCACTTTGCGCAGTTCGGTGGTGGCGAAGATGAATTTCACATGCGGCGGCGGCTCTTCAAGCGTCTTCAACAGCGCGTTGAAGGCGGCCGTGCTGAGCATGTGCACTTCGTCGAGAATATAGACCTTGGTGCGGCCGAGCATGGGCTTGAAGCGCACCTGCTCGATGATCTCGCGCGCCTCGGCAACACCGTTATTGGAGGCGGCGTCCATTTCGATGACGTCGGGATGCCGGTCGGTGAGGATGGCGGTGCAATTGGCGCAGACATCGCAAGGCTCGACGGTCGGCCCGCCAGTGCCGTCGGGACCGACGCAATTGAGCGCGCGGGCGATGATGCGGGCGGTGGTGGTCTTGCCGACGCCGCGGACGCCGGTGAGCATGAAGGCATGGGCAATGCGGTTCAGCCGGAAGGCGTTGCGCAGCGTGCGCACCATGGCTTCCTGGCCGATCAGGTCATTGAAACTGGTCGGGCGGTATTTGCGCGCCAGCACGCGGTAGGTCGTGGGGGCGGGGGCCACCACGGTAGTGGCGGCGGGTGCGGGAGCGGCCGGCGCATCACCGAACAATCCAGGCCCTTCCGGCACTGGCGGCGGCTCATCGCCGAAAAGCCCGCCTCCCGAGGCAGGGGGCGGGGGCAGCTTGTCGTCCTCGAACAGGCCTGACGGATCGGACATGGGGCAGCACGGTTCCCGGCCCCCTGGGGTGACTCGGTGGGGGGGCCTCAGCGCTGATGGTTAGCGCATTGCCGCGCCCGGCG
>CANJOG010000026.1 GCA_947475475.1 Acetobacteraceae bacterium | reverse complement strand
GTGGTGGGCGGATGTTCGTCTGCTCCGATACTGATTTCTGTTCCGGCCGCCGTGCCGACGGGCATCGCGGCGCCTTGCTGGGCGATGCGCCGGCCACTTTGGTGGGAGAGGGCGCATGAGCGAGACACCCCTGTTGAGCGTGCGCGGGCTGACCAAGTATTATGGCGCGCGGCTTGGCTGTGCGGATATCTCCTTCGACCTGCACGAGGGCGAGGTGCTCGCCATCGTGGGTGAATCCGGCTCGGGAAAATCCACTTTGCTGTCCTGCCTGTCCACCGAACTCGTCCCCAGCGCAGGGGAGGTACACTACCGCATGCGCGATGGCATGGCGCGCGATCTGTTCGGCCTTGGCGAGGCGGAGCGGCGGCTGCTCATGCGCACGGATTGGGGCTTTGTCCGCCAGAACGCCGCGGACGGGCTGCGCATGGGTGTCTCGGCCGGCGGCAATGTCGGGGAGCGCGTGATGGCGATTGGTGCGCGGCATTACGGCAAGATCCGTGCGACAGCGTCGGACTGGCTGGAAAAAGTGGAAATCGAGACCGGCCGCATCGATGACACGCCGCGTGGCTTTTCCGGCGGCATGCGCCAGCGCCTGCAAATCGCGCGTAACCTGGCCACCAATCCACGCCTGGTGCTGATGGATGAGCCGACCTCCGGCCTCGATGTCTCGGTGCAGGCGCGGCTGCTCGATCTGATCCGGCAATTGGTGCGCGAACTTGGCCTGGCCGCAATTATCGTCACGCATGATCTCGCCGTGGCGCGCATTCTCTCGCACCGGATCATGGTCATGCGGCGCGGCCGCGCGGTGGAATCCGGCCTCACCGATCAGGTGCTGGACGATCCGTCGGACGCCTACACCCAACTTCTGGTTTCCTCGGTGTTGGCGGCATGAGCATGGGCGGCATGAGCATGAATGCGCTGGTTCGGCTGGATCATGTCAGCAAGGCCTTCACCCTGCATCTGCGCGGCGGCGTGCATCTCGATGTCGTCTCCGATGTTTCCTTCTCGGTGGCGCCTGGGGAGTGTGTGGTGCTGGGTGGGCCGTCTGGCGCGGGCAAGTCCAGCCTGTTGAAGATCATCTACGGCAATTACCGCTGCGATAGCGGCCATATCTGGATTAATGACGGGGCTGGGCAGGTCGATCTGGCGCGTGCCGAGCCGCGCCGGATCATCGATCTGCGGCGCACCACACTGGCTTATGTCTCGCAATTCCTACGCGTCATTCCTCGTATCGGCGCGCAGGAGATTGTTGCCGAGGCCGGGCGTGAAAGCGGCATGGACGCGGCGGTGGCGCAGGCGCGTGCCGGCGAATTGCTGGAGATGCTGAATGTGCCGTCGCGCCTGTGGCATTTGCCGCCGGCTACTTTCTCCGGTGGCGAGCAGCAGCGTGTGAATATCGCGCGCGGCCTGATCGCGGACCGGCGGGTGCTACTGCTCGATGAGCCCACCGCCTCGCTCGATGCGCGCAATCGCGCCATCGTGGTCGAGCTGATCGAGGCGAAGAAAAGGGCCGGCTGTGCCGTGATCGGCGTGTTCCATGACGAGGATGTGCGCGACGCGGTGGCCACGACCGTGCTCGATGTGACCCAATATGCCGCGATCGCGGCCTGAAGCAGCGGCGGAAGTGCCATGAACGATCAACTCCATCTCATCGAAAACGCCGCCATCGTGCTGCCGGACCGCATCCAGCACGGCTGGGTTGCCGTTGTTGACGGCAAGATCGCCGAGATTGGCGAGGGCAAGGCGCCTGAGCGCGGCATCGATTTCGCCGGCGACTATCTGCTGCCTGGCCTGGTGGAACTGCATACCGATCATCTGGAGGCCCATTACGTGCCGCGCCCCAAGGTGCGGTGGAATCCGGTTGGCGCCGTGCTCGCCTATGACGCGCAGATCGCCGCTTCCGGCATCACCACCGTGTTCGACAGCCTGCGCGCTGGCGCCGATGTCGATGGGGGCGGGCTGGGAACGGAATTGATGGAACTGGCCGGTGCCATCGATACCGTGCGCCGCCAGGGCCTGTTCCGTGCCGAACACCGCACGCATCTGCGCTGCGAAATCCCGGCGCCGGATGCTGTCGAGATGAGCACGCTGTTTCTCGAACGCTATCCGGTCGATCTGATTTCGCTGATGGATCATACGCCAGGCCAGCGGCAGTTCCGCGATATCGACAAATATTTCATCTATTACAGTGGCAAGAGCGGCAAGCCGGATGCCGAGATCCATGCGCTGATCGCGGAAAAGCAGCGGGTCAATGGCGCGCGCTCGGATGCCAACCGGCCGGCGCTGGTGGAACTGGCGCGCGCACGGGGCATTCCGCTCGCCAGCCATGACGACACCACCCTCGATGAGGTCGCCCAGTCAGTGGCGGAAGGTGTCGCCCTGGCGGAATTCCCGACCACGCTGGAATCGGCGCGGGAATGTCATGCGCGCGGCATTACCGTCATGATGGGTGCGCCCAATCTCATGCGTGGCGGCTCCCATTCTGGCAATATCGCCGCCAAGACTCTGGCGCGTGAAGGGCTGCTGGATGTGCTGTCCTCGGATTATGTGCCGGGCAGCCTGTTGCCCTCGGCCTTTTCCTTGACGGAGCGTGTCCCCACCATTTCACTCCCCCAGGCGGTCGCCATGGTCAGTTCCACGCCGGCGCGCGCCACCGGCCTTACCGACCGGGGCGAGATCGTGACGGGCAAGCGGGCCGATCTGATCCGGGTGAAGCAGAGCGAGGAGACGCCGGTGGTGCGCCAGGTGTGGTGCGCCGGCCAGCGCGCCGCCTGAGATGGAGACATGAGATGGTGGGGGAATTGGCACACACAGGCGGCTTCGTTCTCATCGTCGGGCCAAGCGGGGCGGGCAAGGATACGCTGATCGGCCTGGCGCGCGCCGCGCTGGCGGATGTGCCGCGTGTGGTCTTCCCGTCCCGCGTGATTACCCGCCCTGCCTCGGAGGCGGAAGCCAATGATGCGCTCAGCCCGGACGCTTTCGCCCAGGCGCGCGCCGATGGCGCGTTCTGCCTGCATTGGCGGGCGCATGGGCTCGATTACGGCATTCCGGCTAAGGCGCTGCGCGATGCGGAGCAGGGGAGTGTGGTGGTGGCCAATGTGTCACGCGCGGTGATTGCCCTTGCGCGCCGTGGGTTGCCCCATGTGAGCGTGGTGGAAATCACCGCGGCGCAGGAGATTCTCGCCGCCCGCATCGCCGGACGGCAACGTGAGACGGTGGCGGACCAGCAGGCACGGCTGACGCGCAAGGCGGCGGAGAACTGGACCGCTGATGTGACCATCGCCAATGACGGCGACGCAAAATCTGCCGCTGATCTGCTGATCTTCCATGTGCGGCAGCGTCTGGCACCACAATCCGCTTGACCTGACGCTCCGCGCCTTGCGCGCGTGAAGTGTCACAAAAGCTTCCGTTGAATTCGGCGCGGCAAACAGGCCTCTGGTACCGCCATGGCAGCCTTGTCCATGATTAGGGGCGGTATCGGAAAATGCGAGGATTTATGAAGCAGGCTTCAATCGGTGCGGCAACCGCCCTGGTGCTTATGGCGTTTGCCCATGGCGCGCAGGCGCAGACGATCTATCCGATCAACCGGGCGGAAATCCTCTCAGGCGCCAGCTTTGATTTCAAGGTGGAATTCCCCGGCGCGCCCGCTGCCGATGCGGTGAAAATCACCATCAATGGCCAGGATCCGGCCGCCCTGTTCGGCAAGCCGGGCAACTTCGTGCGCAATGAGGATGGGCTTGACCATTCCGCCTATATCATCCGCGGCGTGAAGGTAACCAAGCCAGGCGCCTATACCGTCGAGGCCAAGAATGGCGCCTCTGCAGCCAAGGTTGGTTGGGAAGTGTTCGGCAACAAGACACCCAAGGCTGCCAAGAACGTTATCCTGTTCATCGGCGACGGCCTGTCCATCGCGCATCGCACGGCCGCGCGCATTCTGTCCAAGGGCATTGTCGAGGGCAAATACGGCGGCGAGCTGGCGATCGACGACATGCCCTATATGGCGCTGGTTTCCACCGCCGGCACGGATTCCATCGTGACGGACAGCGCCAATTCGATGAGCGCCTATACGACCGGGCATAAGAGTTGCGTCAACGCGCTCGGCGTCTATTGCGCGCGCAACAAGAACACGCTGGATCATCCCAAGGTTGAGACGCTGGGCGAAATCGCCAAGCGGCATGGCATGGCCGTTGGCGTTGTCACCAACACGGAAATCGAAGATGCGACACCGGCTGGCATGGTCGCGCATACCCGCCGCCGCGCTGATTACAATGATATTGTCCGCATGTTCTTCGATGTGAAACCCGACGTCATCATGGGCGGCGGTTCGCCGAACTTCCTTGCCAAGTCCACCCCGGGCTCGCGCCGCACGGATGAGACCGACTATATCAAGGCCTTTGAGAAGGACGGCTATAGTTTCGTGTCCACCGCCGCCGAGATGAAAGCGGCTTCGGGCAAGGCGACGAAGCTGCTCGGTCTGTTCAACACCGGCAATGTCGATGGCGTGTTGGACCGCATTCAGCTCAAGAAGGGCACGGTGGGCCGTTTCCCCGACCAGCCTGACCTGACCGATCAGGTGCGCGTCAGCCTCGATATGCTGTCGAAGAATCGCAAAGGCTTCGTGCTGATGGTCGAATCTGGCCGTATCGACAAATACAGTCACTCGCTCGATGCCGAACGCGCGATTTATGACACCATCATGCTCGACAATGCCGTGCGTGTGGCGCGTGATTTTGCCAAGAAGCGTGGCGATACCATGATCGTGGTGGTGCCGGACCATGCGCATCCGGTCTCCATCCTGGGCACCTATGACGATGCGCGCGGGGCCACGCCGCGTGAGAAGCTGGGCGTGTATGACGAGGCGGGCTTTCCGAATTATCCGGTGGCCGATGCCAATGGCTATCCGCCGAGCGTCGATGTCTCGCGCCGCCTGGCGCTGAATTTCGGCTCCTATCCGGACTGGTGCTTCAATGCGAAGCCCTATCTCGACGGCGAGAATGTGCCGGCAGTGGCAGGGCCGGAGCGCGGCAAATTCGTCGCCAATGAGAAATACTGTACCGCGCCGGGCGCGGTTCGCATCGAAGGCAACCTGCCAACGACCTCGAATTCGGGTGTGCATGTCGGAGACGACGTGCTGCTGACTGCCATGGGGCCTGGGGCGGCGAAATTCCGTGGCCGTATCGACAACACCACTGTCTTCCGCGTGATCGCGGAGGCGCTGGCACTGGGCGCCAGGTGATCGGCGCCCATCTATCTGGCCTGACACGGCGGCGGTTCTTCGGAGCCGCCATCGCGGCTGTTTCGGCCGCGATGGCCATCAGCCCGGCGCTTGCCGCTCCTGAGCGTCTCGGATTCTCGGGGCTCTATAAAAGCTTCGGTGTACGCGGGCTGGAGTTCTCCGACCGCGTGCGCGCGCTGGCCGGCAGCGAGATCGCGCTCGATGGCTATATGGCGCCGCCACTGAAGGCGGAAAGCAATTTCTTCGTTCTGACCGCGGAGCCGATGGCGCTCTGCCCGTTTTGTCAGTCCGATGCTGACTGGCCGGTCGATATCGTCGTGGTGTATCTGCGCCGCACCGTATCGCTGAGTGATGCCGGCGCGCGGATTGGTGTGCAGGGGCGGCTGGAGATTGGCTCCTGGACCGATCCGGAGAGCGGGTTTGTCAGCCAGTTGCGGATTGTCGATGCGCGCTACGCCGCCCGCTGAGTCCAGTCTGCCGAGCGGGCCGGGCCTGCATCTGGCAAATGTCACGGTCAGTTTTCCGCAACCGCGCGGACAGTTTCAGACCGTGCTGGACATCGGGCAATTCGATATCGCACCCGGCGCATCTTGCGGAATCGCCGGCCCGTCCGGCTCGGGCAAGACCACGCTGTTGCATGTATTGTGCGGCTTGCTCACGCCGGAGCGTGGTATCGTGCAATGGGGCGCGGACGATTTCGCCAGCCTCGGTGAGTCCGAGCGCGATGCCTGGCGGCGGCGCAATCTTGGCCTGGTGTTTCAGGATTTCCATCTCGTGCCGGAACTCTCGGCGCTCGCCAATGTGCTGCTGCCCTTCAGCTTCGGCACGCCGCGTCCACCGGTGGGAATCGCGGCACGGGCACGCGAGATGTTGCGCGAACTTGGCATTGCGGAGCCGGATCGCCGCGCAGCCTTGCTCTCGCGCGGCGAACAGCAGCGCGTTGCCATTATCCGTGCGCTCTTGCCGCGTCCGCGTGTGCTGATTGCCGATGAACCGACAGCCAGCCTCGACCGTGCCAATGCTGATGTCATCGCTGCCTTACTGAGCGAGCAGGCGCTTGCGCTCGGCGCCACCTTCATAGCGGTCTCGCATGATCCCGTGCTGCTTGGCCGCATGGATCAGACTTGGCGCATCGAGTCCGGGCATCTCGCCCCGGCGCAGGCAGGCGCATGAACCCGTTGCCGATGCTGCGCGCCGATCTCCGCTCCATGCGCGGCACGGCGCTGATCGTGCTGCTGCTGGTGGCGCTCGCCGTGGCGATCGGCGTCGCGATGGGCGCGCAGGAGCGCGCGATCCGGCGCGGCAGCGCGCGGGCGGCCGATCATATCGACCTGCTGATCGGCGCCCCCGGCAGCCAGACGCAGCTCGTGCTGACCAGCGTCTTTCTGCAACTCGATGCGCTGCCGTTGATTGATGGCGCGCTGCTCAATACGCTCGCCAATGACAAGCGCGTGGCTGGCGCGGCGCCGATCGCTTTTGGCGATATTGTCGCAGGCTATCCGGTGGTCGGCACGACCCGCGCATTTGCCGCGCGCTGGGACCGGCTGGCGCCCAGCGAAGGACGGCTGTTCGCACGCGAGGGCGAGGCGGTGATCGGCGCCGATGTGCGCCTGACACTCGGCAGCCGAATCACCCCGGCCCATGGCGCCCGCCAGATGGATGCCGAGGAGGAGGCGGAGCACCGGCATGACGGCGTGCACTACACCGTGGTGGGGCGCATGCCGCGCACCGGCACGCCGTGGGACCGCGCCATTCTGGTGCCGGTGGAATCGGTCTGGGAAACCCATGGGCTCGGCAACGGGCATGCTCACGACGATGCACCGATCGGCCCGCCTTTCGATGCGCGCCGCGTGCCCGGCGTTCCCGCTATTGCAGTGAAGGCGCGCGCGGTCGCCGATGCCTATGCGCTGCGGGGCCAATATCGCACCGGCGGGACGATGGCGCTGTTCCCCGCCGAAGTGCTGGTCTCGCTCTATTCCATGCTTGGCGATCTGCGCGACGCGGTGGTGCTGGCTTCTGCGCTGAACAATCTGCTCGTTTTTGCCGCGGTGATTCTGCTGATGGCGACTTTGGCCAGCCTGCGCCGCCGCCGCTACGCCGTGCTGCGCGCGCTCGGCGCGCCGCGCCTCTATGTGCTGGCCGTCATCTGGCTCGGCGCCACGGCCCTGCTGGCGGCGGGCTGTGTGCTAGGGCTTGCGGTGGGGTGGGGAGCCTCACTCCTGGCCTCCGCCGTGATCGAGGCGCGCACCGGACTGCATCTGGTGGCAGCACCAGGATGGAGTGAAGTCGTGCTGTGTCTGGGACTGATCGGCGCCGGCGGGCTGATCGCCCTAATTCCGGCTTTGCTCTCCTACCGCATCGAGGTCTCGCAAGCTCTGCGCGGCTGAGTTGCTCAGATGATCACGTGGATCGGCGACTCGGCATCGCGGATGCTCAGCGGCGTGAAGCCGGCGCGGTCGCCATCGGCCTGGGCGGCGAGTGGGGAATTGTTCCGGCTATCGCCAAGGATGTCGATCGTTGTGGCGCTGCGAAAGCGCAGCCCCGGTGCGCGCGGCAGGAGGCCGAGCGGGAGGGCGGCGCCAGAGATCAACGCGGGCACGACGCCGCCACGCTCGAACAAGGCGACCTGGAAGCCCGGCCGCGCCGAATCCGCACCGAGGGCCAGGGGATAATTGCCACCATAGAGCCGGCCTTTGCAGATCACGGCGCTCGCCGCCGTATGGGGCTCGCCATCGATCATGAGACTGACAGGCGGAAAATCGTAGCGAGCGATTTCGGCCATGGTTTGCAGGACATAGGCGCCGCGGCCGAGCACGCGCTTGAGCCCCAGCGGCAGGTGGTGCACCACCAGCGCGTCCAGCCCGACGCCGATCATCTGCACGAAAAGCCGTTGCCCCTGCGCGCTTGTCGCAATGCCGGGCCAGAGGACCCGGGCGCGGCCGAAGGCGAGGGCTGCGGCAATTTCGCGCGGCGCATGCGGCAGTCCAAGCTCGGCGGCCAGAACATTGGCGGTGCCAAGCGGGATAATGCCAAGACTGGCTGCATTTCCCGCAAGCCCCGCGGCCACTTCAGCAATGGTGCCATCTCCGCCGGCCGCGACCACGATTCGCTTGCCGCCGGACGCGGCTTCGCGGGCCAACTCTGTTGCATGGCCGGCATGTCGTGTTTCGGCGAGTTCCAGCTTGATACCGTTGAGAACCAGGTGATCGAGCACGCGCCAGAGCAGGCTTGCCCGCCTGCGCCCCGCCGTTGGATTGAAAATGACGATCAATATGCGAAGTCCTCTGCATCCAAGAGCGGATTTCCTGTCCCTATAGACAAGATGATGAACGCGCCGTGTCAATGCGCGGGCGTCACGCATGTGGCAACTTCGTGTCATCGTCATCGAATTTTCACTGTGCCGAAGCGGGCACTTAAGTGTTCTCTCCGGCCGCGCGCCAATCCCGGCCGCGTTGTCGTGCCGGCATCAAGCTGGCACCCATGGAGAGAGTTCCATGAATGCCATGAGCGGCCGGAATCACTACCGCGCGGTGTTCATCTCCGATATCCATCTTGGCACACGTGGCTGCCGTGGGGATTTCTTGCTCGATTTCCTGCGCAGCGTTTCGTGTGACCGGCTCTTCCTCGTCGGCGACATCGTCGATGGCTGGCGGCTGCGCAAATCCTGGTATTGGGATGAGACGCATGATCTCATCATCCGCCAGATCGTGCGTATGGCGCGGTCTGGTTGTGAGGTGATCTACATTCCTGGCAATCACGATGAAATGTTTCGTGCCTGGTTGCCGCTGGGGCTGGAAATCGCGGGTATCAAGCTGCGCGCCGAGGGTGAACACATCACTGCCGATGGCCGCCGTCTGCTGGTCACGCATGGCGATGCTTTCGACAGTGTTGTGCGCTACGCCAAGTTCCTCGCTCTGCTGGGTGACTGGGCCTATATGGTGGCGCTGGGCTTGAACCGCTGGTTCAACGCCATTCGGTGCCGCCTGGGCCAGCCTTACTGGTCGCTCTCCGCCTGGCTCAAGCGCCAGGTCAAGGAAGCGGTCAAGGCGATCGATCGCTTCGAGCATGCACTGGCTGGCGAAGCACGGCGCCGTGGCTTCGATGGTGTAGTCTGCGGCCATATCCATCACGCCGAAATGCGCATGGTGGACGGTATTCTCTACATCAATGATGGAGACTGGGTGGAAAGCTGCACCGCCCTCGTCGAACATGCCGATGGAAAACTCGAGCTCATCGACTGGGCCGAGGTCAACAGACTTTCATTTCATAGTACACGAGATGCCCGAATCACCGCTCCCGCGTGACCCCCTGCCTGGGAGAAGTGTGCCCGAGAGGATATTGATCGTTACAGATGCCTGGAAACCCCAGGTCAATGGTGTGGTCCGCACGCTCGCGACGCTGCGTGGTGAATTGGAGATGATGGGGCATGTGGTCGATATTATCGGCCCTGACCGCTTCCGCACCTTCCCGTGCCCGACCTATCCCGAGATTCGTCTCGCGGTATTCGCGCGGCGGCGTCTGGCCAAGCTGATCAATGACTTTCGTCCCGATGCGCTGCATATCGCGACCGAAGGCCCGCTCGGCATGGCGGCACGTGCCTGGGCGAAGCGGAACAACGCCACATTCACGACATCCTTCCACACGCGCTTTCCTGAATATGTTAGTGCCCGCATGCCAATTCCGGAAAGCTTCACCTATGGGGTGATGCGGCGCTTCCATAATGCCGGGTCGGGCACGATGGTGGCGACGGCGAGCCTGCGCGCCGAACTGACGCGTCGTGGATTCGAGCGCGTACTAGACTGGACGCGCGGTGTCGATCTCGCGCTGTTCCACCCCGATGCGCCAGACGAATTGCGCGAATGGGACTCCCTGCCACGGCCGGTATTTTCCTATATCGGCCGTGTCGCGCCAGAGAAGAATCTGGCGGCGTTTCTCAAACTTGATCTGCCAGGCTCCAAGGTTGTGGTCGGCGATGGCCCCGCACTGGCCGGGCTGCGCCGCGCCTTTCCGGGCGTGCATTTCGCCGGCGCGCGCTTTGGCGAGGAACTCCGTCGTTCCTATACCGGCTCGGATGTCTTTGTGTTTCCATCACTGACGGACACGTTCGGACTGGTATTGCTGGAGGCGCTGGCATGCGGCACACCCGTCGCGGCCTATCCGGTCACTGGCCCGATCGACGTGCTGAGCGGCGCCGCCCCAGGGGTTGGCGCCGTGGACAATGATCTGCGCACGGCCTGCCTGACGGCGCTGGAGCGTGGCGAGCGTGGCGTCGCGCGGGCCCATGCCGAGTTGTTCTCCTGGCGTCACTGCGCGGCCATGTTCCGAGGCAACCTGACGCAGCTCACGGCGGCGGACATCACCGACTGAGCCGTGGCGGCCGGCGATGCGCTCACGCGGCCCCACGTTGGTGGTGACCGGCGAGCACCCGCTTGAGGGGGGCACCCGGCCGCGTCATACTGTGCCTCAGGGCCGCATGGACCTGCTGTGCAGGGACAGAGAACGGCATGATGGCGCGGGAGGGCACGGGTGGATTTTGACCTGAGCGATGAGCAGATGACGGTTCAATCCGGCATCGATCAATTATTGTCGCGCCATCGCGGCACGGCCCCCCTCGGAAGTGTTGCGGAATACGTTCAGTCGAACGCGCTTGAAGAGGATTTGCGTGAGAGCGGCTTCCTGGACCTCGCGCGCGAGGAGGGGATGGGTCCACTGGACGCTTCCTTGCTGGTCGAGGCGGTTGCGCGTCTGCCGTTCGCCGTGGAGGTGGCAGCTTCCGCGATGGTGGCGCCGATGCTGACGCAGGCGGATTTTCCGCGACCGCTGGCTCTTGCACGCGCGCCTCTGGGCGGGCCAATTCGCTTTCTATCAGGCCAGGGAAGCATTATCGTCGATTGCGGCGACCATGTCCGGTTGTTGTCTGGCGCGGCGTGTGAGATCGCGCCGGTCAAAGGCAGCTTTGCGTATCCGTATGCGCGTGTGGTCAAGGCGGAACTGGCAACAGCGCCGGTGATCGGCAATCTGGCGCCCGAGGTCATGCGTCAATGGTGGCAGGTGGCGCTGTGTTTTGAAATCATCGGTGCCGCACAGGCATCTCTCGATACGGTTGTCGATTACGTCAGAACGCGGCGGCAATTCGGCAAGCCGCTGGGCGCCTTCCAGGCTATTCAGCATCGTCTGGCCGAATGTGCCACTCTGCTGCATGGGGCGCGGCTGATGGCGCGCTATGCCGCGTGGAGCGGCGATGCCAGTGATGCCGCGCTGGCAGCGGGCTATGCGCAGGATCTGGCGAAGCAACTATGCTACGAAGCACATCAATTCCACGGTGCCATTGGCTTGACCCTGGAATATCCTCTGCATTTCTGGACCTACCGTCTGCGCATCCTGCAGGGCGAACTTGGCGGGGCGACCGCGCAATACCGGCAGGCAACCGGCAGGCTCTGGCATGATGCGGCTTGAGCGGATGCGGTCAACTCTCAGTTCTGTCGGACGCTAGATATGGAATTTTCCTGGAAGCCGGAACATGTCGCGTTCCGCCAACGCATCGCCGATTTCCTTGCCGCCAATCTGCCGGAGGATTGGGAAGCGACAACAGAACTCGATAATGGCAGCGAGGCGATCCACCGATTCTCGCGCAGCTTCTGTCCTGCCCTGGCCCGCGAAGGTCTGCTGATCCCGCATTGGCCAGTTGAATATGGCGGTGGCGGCGCCGATGCCTGGCATCACTGGATTCTCAATGAGGAAATGTGGGCCGCCGGCGAGCCGCGATCCTACCAATATATGAGCGTCAACTGGGTCGGTCCGGCGATCATAAAATTCGGCACCGACGCGCAGAAATCTCTGCATCTTCCGCGCATCACTGGCGGAACCGTCAGCTACTGCCAGGGCTTTTCGGAACCCAATGCCGGCTCCGATCTCGCCGCGTTGCAATGCAAGGCCGTGCGGACAGAGTCCGGCTACGCAATCACGGGCCAGAAAATCTGGACATCCAATGCCGGGTTTGCGGATTTCTGCATTCTGCTGGTGCGCACCGGTGGGCCGGGCCGGGGCGGCATCTCGGTCCTGATCGTGCCGATGACAACGCCAGGCATCACCGTGCGGCGCATCCCGAGTCTTCAGGGCCAGCAAGCG
>CANJOG010000025.1 GCA_947475475.1 Acetobacteraceae bacterium | reverse complement strand
GGGCCCATGGCGCCGAGCAGCTTGTGGCTGTCCTCGGATGCGGTCTCCAGCAGATCGACGCTGCCGAAGCGGCGGGGATCGACAAAGCCGACATGCCAGCCCTCATCGGTGAGCATTTCCAGATGCTCATGCGCGTCCGGCTTGTTCCGGCCGTCCTTCAACCCCGGCTCGGACAGCACCATGCGGCCGGACATGCCGAGATGGATCAGCACGGAGCGGCCATCGGCGGCCTTGGTGCCGGACAGGCGCATGAGGATGTATTTGCCGCGCCGGCGGAAACTGGCCACCGTGGCGCCGGTCAACGCCTCGGCCAGGCTGGGCGGGAAGGGCCAGCGCATATCGGCGCGGTTGAGCACCGCCCGGGTGATCCGGCGGTGCAGCAGGCGGGCGGAGAGGCCGCGCATCACGGTCTCGACTTCGGGGAGTTCCGGCATTGCTGTCTCTCAGGCTATAGATTGCTGCCATGAGCGACAATATCGCCTCCTCCGCGTCTTCCTCCCCTCCTCCGGTCGCGCCGGACGTTGTGGATTTCGGCTTCCGCAAGGTCGGCCGGGACGAGAAGAAACCGATGGTCCGCGCGGTCTTCGACAGCGTGGCCAGCCGCTATGACATCATGAACGATCTGATGTCGCTGGGCATCCACCGGGTGTGGAAGCGCATGTTTATCGAGGGGCTGGACCCGCGGCCGAACCGCGTTCTGCTCGATCTGGCGGGTGGCACCGGGGATATCAGCTTTGGCTGGTTGAAGCTCGGCGGCGGCAGTGCGCTGCTGACCGATATCAACGCGGCGATGCTCTCGGTGGGCCGCGACCGCGCGATTGCCAAGGGGCTGGTGCACAAGCTCGATTTCATGGTCGCCGATGCCGAGAAACTGCCGTTTCCTGATCGCTCGATGGACATGGTCTCGATGGCGTTTGGCCTGCGTAACTGCACCGACAAGGATGCGGTGCTGGCCGAGGCGCGGCGGGTGCTCAAGCCGGGCGGGCGGTTTCATTGCCTGGAATTCTCCCGCGTGCAGGTGGCCGCCCTGATCCCGGTCTATGATGCCTGGTCCTTCAAGGTGCTGCCGCGTCTCGGCAGCAAGGTGGCGGGCGATGCCGAGAGCTACCAGTATCTGGCGGAGAGTATCCGCACCTTCCCGGACCAGGAGACGCTCGCCGGCATGATGCGCCGCGCCGGGCTGGAGCGGGTGCGCGTGCAGAATCTGTCCGGCGGGATTGCCGCCATCCATTCGGGCTGGCGGCTGTGATGGGCGCTCCGATGGCTGAGAAGCGCGTTCTGCTGATCGTCGCGGGCGGGATTGCCGCCTTCAAGGTGCCGGAACTGATCCGCCTGCTGCGCGGGCGTGGCATTGGCGTGACCTGCGTGCTGACGAAAGCAGCGGCGGAGTTCGTCACCCCGCTGACCTTGCAGACTTTGTCGGAAAACCGTGTGTATTCAGAGATGTTCTCGCTCACCGATGAGAGCGAGATCGGCCATATCCAGCTCTCGCGCAGCGCCGATCTGGTGGTGGTGGCCCCGGCCTCTGCCAATATTCTGGCACGGATGGCCGGGGGGCTGGCGGACGATCTGGCGACCACATTGCTGCTGGCGACCGACAAGCGCGTGCTGGTTGCCCCGGCGATGAATGTGCGGATGTGGGACCATGCGGCGACGGTTGCCAACATGGCGACGCTGCGCTCGCGCGGTGTGGGCGTGATCGGGCCGAATTCCGGCATGATGGCCTGCAATGAGGCGGGCTTTGGCCGCATGTCCGAGCCGGAGGAAATCCTGGCCGCTATTCTGGCCGCACTGGAACCCGGCGCGCGCCCGCTCGCCGGGCTGCATGCGCTGGTGACCAGCGGGCCGACGCATGAGCCGATCGATCCGGTGCGCTACATCGCCAATCGCAGCAGCGGCAAGCAGGGGCATGCCATCGCGGCGGCTCTGGCGGCGCTGGGTGCGCGGGTGACGCTGGTGAGCGGGCCGGTGTCGGTGCCCGATCCTGTGGGCGTGAAGGTTGTACGTGTGGAGACGGCGCGGCAGATGCTGGACGCGTCCCAGGCGGCCTTGCCCGCCGATATCGCGGTCTGCGCGGCTGCGGTGGCGGATTTCCGGGTGGCCAGTGCGGCCCAGGGCAAGATCAAGAAAGTGCCGGGTGCGCCGCCGCCGGCCATCGAACTGACGCTCAATCCCGATATTCTCGCCACTCTGTCCGCTGCCGGGCCGTCACGCCCGCGCCTGGTGGTGGGGTTTGCCGCCGAGACGGATGATGTGGTCGCCCATGCCCAGCAGAAGCGCGCCCGCAAGGGCTGCGACTGGATCGTCGCCAATGATGTGCGGCCCGAGACCGGCATCATGGGCGGGGAGGCCAATGCGGTGCATCTGGCGACTGAGTCCGGGGTCGAGGACTGGCCCATGCTGCCCAAAAGCGAGGTCGCCGCGCGGCTGGCCGCCCGCATTGCCCAATCGATCGGAAAAATCGCATGACCACCCAATTGATCCGCGTCCGCCGCCTGCCCCATGGCCACGGGCTGCCTTTGCCGTCCTATGCGACCGCCGGGGCCGCCGGGATGGATCTGCTGGCGGCTGTGGCGGAGGCCGTCGTCATCCCGCCGGCTGGGCGCGCGCTGATCCCGACCGGATTGCAGATCGCCTTGCCGCACGGCCATGAGCTGCAAATCCGCCCGCGTTCGGGCCTGGCGCTGAAAAATGGCATTACCTGCGCCAATGCGCCTGGGACGATTGATGAGGATTATCGTGGCGAGCTGGGCGTGATCCTGCTGAACACCGGTGCCGAGCCCTTCACGGTGGAGCGCGGCATGCGCATCGCCCAGGCAGTGCTGGCGCCTGTCGTGCGTGGGCATTTCGTCGAGGTGGATGATCTCGATGCGACGGCGCGGGCCGGCGGCGGGTTTGGCAGCACTGGGGTCGGCTGACGGCGCCTGGACGGCCCAGGGGATTCCCGGGGCCTGCCTGTCGCGCGTGGCAGCTTCACGCAACCGCTCTCTCACGATTGGTGACAGCCTGCCCGCCCCGCGTTAAAGCGCCGGGCACGCGAAACCCCCATCCGGCCCATCACCCATGACCAGACCGAGCTTCCCGGCCCTGGCTGGCCGGAATCGCCTGCCAAACCTGTTCGATCTGGCGGCGCTGCTGTGCGTTTTTGGCCTGCTGATTGCGGTGGCCACCGCGGCGGGCAAGACCTTCGGGCCGCTCTCGGCGCCAGATGCGGTCGATATCCATCTCGATCCTGCCTATCTGCCCGGCTACGCGCTGCGCACGACGCTGCGCATGTTCGCCGCCCTGCTGGCCTCGCTGGTGTTCACCTTCACCTATGCGACGCTGGCGGCGAAGAGCCGGCGGGCGGCGATGTTGCTGATTCCGCTGCTCGATATTCTGCAATCCGTGCCGATCCTGGGGTTTCTGTCCTTTACCGTCGTGTTTTTCATGAGCCTGTTCCCCGGCCGCGTGCTGGGGGCGGAACTGGCGGCGATTTTCGCCATTTTCACCTCCCAGGCCTGGAACATGGCGTTTTCCTTCTACCAGTCGCTCTCGACGGTGCCGCCCGACCTCACCGAGGCGGCGCGCGGTTTCAAGCTCACGGCCTGGCAGCGTTTCTGGAAGTTGGAAGTGCCCTTCGCCATTCCCGGGCTGGTGTGGAACACCATGCTGTCCATGTCGGGCGGCTGGTTCTTCGTGGTCGCCTCTGAGGCGATTTCAGTGGGGGATACGACCTGGAAACTGCCCGGCATCGGTAGTTTCGTGGCGGTGGCGCTGGAGAAGCAGGATATCGGCGCCGTGCTTTGGGCGATTGCCACCATGCTCGTGGTGATCCTGATCTACGATCAGGTGCTGTTCCGCCCGCTTGTCGCCTGGTCGGCGAAGTTTCGTGTCGAGCAGACGGCGGGGCAGGTGGCGGAAGACCCCTGGCTGCTGGCGCTGCTGCGCCGCACCAGGCTGTTGCGCGTGGCGGGCGACTGGTTTGGCGACATGCTGCGCCTTCTGGGCAATCTGCGCCTGCTCGCCGCCTCCGCCTCGGTCAGCGATACGCCCGAGCAGAGTCGGCGGGCGACGGATTATGTCTGGATTGGCGGGCTCGCCATTTTGGTCGGTCTGGCGCTTTGGAAGACGATTGCCTTCGTGGCGACCGAGTTGAGTCTGGCGGATGTCGGCGAGGCCTTGGCGTTGGCCGGACTCACCCTGCTGCGCGTGACGGTGCTGATGGCGCTGGCGAGTGCGGTCTGGGTGCCGGTGGGCGTCTGGATCGGGCTGCGGCCGAAATGGGCGCGGCTGGCGCAACCCGTGGCGCAGTTCCTGGCGGCGTTTCCGGCCAATCTGCTGTTCCCGCCATTTGTTGTTGTCATTGTCGCCTTCAAGCTGAATGCCGATATCTGGCTGAGCCCGCTGATGGTGCTCGGCACGCAGTGGTACATCCTGTTCAATGTGATTGCCGGCGCGGCCAGTTTTCCGGGCGATTTGCAGGAGGCGGCGCGGAATTTCCGCGTGCGCGGCTGGCTGTGGTGGCGGCGGGTTATCCTGCCGGGCATCCTGCCGTACTATATCACCGGCGCCATCGCGGCTTCCGGCGGATCGTGGAATGCCTCCATCGTCTCCGAAGTGGCGAGCTGGGGGGACACGCGGCTGGTGGCCCATGGGTTGGGCGCCTATATCGCGCAAGCGACGGAAGCGGGGGATTCACCGCGTATCGTGCTGGGCGTCGTGCTCATGTGTGTGTTTGTCGTGGCGGTGAACCGGATCGTCTGGCGTCCGCTGCATGAATTCGCCATGCGCCGCCTGACATTGACCTAGCGCACGATGACCTGAGGTGGACTCACCTCAGGTCTGAATCGTCCGCTCAACGGACACTCAAAGGAGCGCGCCGATGGATACCGCCCTGACCGCACCCCTGGTTGAAGTTCGCGGTTGCCGCCAGGCCTATACGAAAGAGGCGAGCGCCGATCTGGTGGTGCTGGATGATGTGAATCTGTCGCTGAAACAGGGCGAGATTGTCGGCCTGCTCGGGCGGTCCGGCTCTGGAAAATCCACCTTGCTGCGCATCGTCGCCGGCCTGCTGCGGCCCACTGGGGGCCAGGTGCTGTGGCGTGGGACGCCACTGTCCGGCCCGGCGCCGGGTGTGGCGATGGTGTTCCAGAGCTTCGCGCTGTTTCCCTGGCTGACCGTGCAGGAAAACGTCGAACTTGGCCTGGAAGCGCAAGGCATGGCGCGGGCGGAGCGCGAGGAGCGGGCCGAGCGGGCGATCGATCTGATTGGGCTTGGCGGCTATGAGAGCGCCTATCCGAAGGAACTCTCCGGCGGCATGCGCCAGCGCGTCGGCCTGGCGCGTGCGCTGGTGGTCTATCCCGATCTGCTGCTGATGGATGAGCCATTCTCGGGGCTGGACGTGCTCACAGCCGAGACGCTGCGCACGGATATGATCGATCTCTGGGCGGAGGGCCGGCTGCCGGCGAAATCCGTGCTGATCGTCACGCATAATATCGAGGAGGCGGTGCTGATGTGCGACCGCATCCTGGTGTTCTCCTCCAATCCTGGCCGGGTTGCCACTGAAGTGCCGGTTGGCTTCGCCCATCCGCGCAATCGCCACGATCCGGCGTTCCGCAAGATGGTCGATGACATCTACACGTTGATGACGCGCCGCGCGGTGCCCTCGCGCGCGCCAGCGGCTTCGGTCTCGGCGCTGAGCATCAAGCTGCATCCGGTCTCGACCAATCTGATGGCCGGCCTGATGGAGATCATCGCGGCGCCGCCTTATGACGGGCGCGCCGATTTGCCGCCGCTGGCCAATGCGCTGCAACTCGAAATCGACGAAATCCTGCCCATGGGCGAGGCGCTGCAAATGCTGCATCTGGCCGTGCTGGAAGAAGGCGATCTCAAGCTCACCGAACAGGGACGCGCCTTCGTGCTGGCCGATACCGATGAGCGCAAGCGGCTTTTTGCCGCAGCCCTGCGCGCCCATGTGCCGTTGGCCGCGACGATCCGCCAGGTGATCGATGAGCGCTGGAACCATCGCGCCTCGGCGGTGCGCTTCCGCGACGAGCTGGAAGACCATATGTCGCCGGATTACGCCGAGGAGACGCTGCTCACCGCGATTTCCTGGGGCCGTTACGCTGAGCTGTACGCCTATGACGAAGAGGCGGATCAGTTCTTCTTGGAAGAAGAGGCCTGAGCCTCCACCGGTCGCACAAATCCGATGAAATATCGGCCATGTTTGGCGAAGAGCGGGCTGCGTGGCCAATCATTTCTCGCAAGTGCGGGACGTTTCAGGTAAGGTTGCTACCTGGCGCGCTTGTTTGCGCTTTTTTTCACATGCCAGCCGCCCGAGCGCGCCGTCCGACCGGACCGCGTGGGATCGTGCAGGCTCCTTGCGGTACCAGGTGGTGGATGCGTGTTCCGGACGAGACAGGCTGCTCGTCCCGCCATGCTCCGCGTGGTTCTGCCCCGGCGATAATGCCGTCCGGCCCGCGCCGGTGACGGACATATCGTCTCATTGAGGCCCATATGACCAATTCAGTGGTTCCCCTGTGGAATCCAATGCGTTTGCTTTCTGCCTTGCTGTCTCGCTCATTCCTGGGCACCTCGCTGCTGGGCGCGCTGCTCTTCGTTGGCATCGCGGCGCCCGCGCGGGCCGCCGAGCATATTCTGGATCTGTATTTCCATAATCGGGTGGAGATGCATGCCTATGGCGCCGATACAAACGCCGTCTCGCTGGTGCTCCGCAACAAGACCGCCAATCCTATCCAGGTCTTGATGCCGGCGGGGCTCTATTTCGTGGCGCCGAACAAGATGATCCAGACCATGGTGAGCACATCGAACGTGCAGCTCGATCTCGCCGCGCGTCAGGAGATGACTGTGAGCCTGCCCGCCGCCAGCACCAATATCGGTGCGAAAAAGGCCGGTAGCGACAGCCGTTTTTCGATTCGTGGTGCGACTGGCCAGCGCGATCTGGAGAAGCTGATCCCCGCCATGCAGCGCGCCGCGGCGACCTATCCGGTCAATCAGGCCGCGGTGTGGATCCTGACGGAGGATGCCAGCTACGAGCAGCTCGGAACCCTGAAGTCTGGACCCGATGTGCTGGCGACGCGCATTATCGGCCAGGCCGATGTGGCGCGTGCGCTCCGGATTTTGTCAGATGCTGGCATCGATGTCCGCAATCGCGCGGTCTGGCGCGATCGTGCCCAGCTTGCCGCCTCGGTTGAGAATACCGAGCTGGCGTCCTGGCTGCGCACGTTTCAGTAAATCCTCGCTAAGAGAGGCGGGTGCGCGTTAGCCGGGCCGGCCCAGCCTCTCCGCCTCGGAGTAGCGGGCCTGCTCGTCCATCACCAGCACCTCGATCTCGCGCTTCAATTCGTTGAAGGCGCGGCCTGATGTGTTGCGCGGGCGTGGCAGCTCGATATGAATGTCGCGCTTGATGCGGCCGGGGCGGAAGGTCATCACCACCACCCGCGTGCCGAGATAAAGCGCCTCCTCGATCGAATGGGTGACGAAGAGGACACTCTTGCGGCTGGCATCCCAGATGCGCAGCATTTCGTCCTGCAATGTCCGCCGCGTCAGTGCATCGAGTGCGCCGAAAGGCTCATCCATCAGCATGACCGGCGGATTGAGCGCCATAATGCGGGCGATGGCGACACGCTGGCGTAGCCCGCCTGAGAGATCCTTGGGA
Organism: Acetobacteraceae bacterium; assembly: GCA_947475475.1. Taxonomy (GTDB): domain Bacteria; phylum Pseudomonadota; class Alphaproteobacteria; order Acetobacterales; family Acetobacteraceae; genus CANJOG01. The sequence goes on along the minus strand of CANJOG010000025.1, from coordinate 4,758 downwards.
TAGCGCTTACGGAATTCGGCAAGCCCAAGCGAGCGGAGGAGCGAGCCGACGCGCGGGGTGATGTCCTGCGGCCGCGCGCCCCTGATCTCCAGGCCGAACGCAACGTTCTCTTCCACCGTCATCCAGGGGAAAAGCGCATATTCCTGGAACACCATCCCGCGATCGGGGCCGGGCTTGGTGACGGCTTTGCCGTCGAGCAACACCTGGCCCGCATCGGCCTTGACGAAGCCGGCGACAATGTTGAGCAGCGAGGATTTGCCGCAGCCACTGGGGCCGAGCAGGCAGACGAACTCGCCCGGCGCGATGGCAAGATGGATGTCCTGCAGCGCTGGGATCGCCTGCATGCCGGTGCCGTAGGTTTTGCTGACGCCCGCGATCGCGATCATCTCGCTAATTCTCCTGGCCGCGATGCCAGCGCAACAGCCAGGCGCTCAGCCGGTTCATGCAGAGGTCGATACCGAGGCCGAGCAGGCCGATGGTGAACATCCCGGCGATCACCTTGTCCGACCAGAGATATTCGCGGGCTTCGAGGATGCGGTAGCCGAGGCCGGAATTCACCGCGATCATTTCGGCAACAATGACGCAGATGAAACCAGTGCCGATGCCGATGCGGGCGCCTGCGAGAATATAGGGCATCGCGGCGGGCACCATGATTCGCCGGAACACCGTCAGCCGGTCCGCGCCCAGGTTCAGCGCCGCGCGCAGATAGATCGAATCCACATTGCGCACGCCGACGATGGTGTTGATCAGCACGGGGAAAAACGCGCCGATGGCGATCAGGAACAGAGCCGGCGGATTGCCCAGGCCGAACCAGAGAATGGCGAGCGGAATATAGGCGATCGGCGGAATCGGGCGGAGGAATTGCAGCGGCGGATTGAAGGCGCGGTTGATGCGTCGGCTGCCACCCATCAGCAGGCCGAGTGGCAGGGCAAGTCCGCCGCCAATGAGGCATCCAACCACGACGCGGCCGAGGCTGGCCAGCGTGTCCGACAGCAGCTCGCCTGACAGGGCCCAGGAAATCCACGAATAGGTCTTGGGATTATAGGCCTCGGTTGGCGCCAGATAGGCGAACCAGCGTACCGCGACGGCGACTGGCGAGGACAGTACCTGCGGGCGGAAAATGCCCGAGACGGAGAGAAGCTCCCAGAACAGCAGAACGGCTACCGGCACGGCCAGCGCGCCGGCAATCCGCCGAAAATCCTGCCCCAGCGAGACGCGATCCGTCACGTGCTATTACTTCACCACTTGCCGGGCGCGGCTGAGCAGATCGAGTTTGACCCAATCGTTAGCCACGGGCGGATTGGCCATGCGGCCGACATTGTAGCGCTGCATCAGATCGGTGGTGAGCTGCACATGCTCGATGCTGATGTCGTAGCTATAGGGAGAGTTGCCGATCGCGTCCTGGAAGTCCTGGCTGGTGATCTGATTGCGGAACATCGTCTCGCGCACGTATTTTTCCGCCAGCGCCGGAGTATCGATGAAGGTCTGGGTCGCTTCCACGAAACATTGCAGCAGGCGCAACGCCACGTCCGGGCGCTCGCGATACATCTTCTCGGTCATCACCAACGCGCGGATCGGCGTGCCGAGTTCGGTGTCATAGGGCTTGATGAGTTCGAGGCCATAGCCCTGGTTGATCGCCTGGCTCGCCTGCGGCTCGGACTGGCTGATGGCATCGAGATCCTTGCCCATCAGCGCCTGGTTGAGGTCAGGGAAGCCCATGAAGAAAAGCTGCACGTCTTTGCCCGGCTTGTCGGACCAGGTCAGGCCGTGCTTGGCCAGTTCGGCAAGCAGCAGCAATTCCTGCGCGCCGCCACGGGTGACGCCGACGCGACGACCCTTCAGCGCCTCGATGGTGGTGATGGCGAGATCCTTGCGCGTGACGATGCGCGCGCCGCCGCGGGCGAAACCGGCCACCACATAGGTGGGTACACCCTGGGCCCGGCCGGCAATGGCGGCATCCACGGCGCTTGCGGCGATGTCGATCTCGCCGGCGACGATGGCGGGCGAGATATCGATCCCCTTGGCGAAGAATTTTTCGTCGATCTTCAGGCCATATTTCGGGGCGATCTCCTTCATGTAGGAAATCGCGCCATAATGGGCGAATTTCAGATTGCCCAGCCGCACGAGATCCTGCGCCCAGGCGCCGCCGGAGCCGATCAGGCCCGCCAGGCAAACAAGGATGGCGAGCATCCGGCTCATTGTGACTTCCCCATTATCCTGCGACCGCGCTGTGGCCGGGAATTGTAGCTAAGATTAGCAAGCTCTTCTTGCGGGGGCGAGATGGGTGCAACCGCTATTTGGCTTAGGCTGCCTCTTTGTGCTGCCGGGATGCTAAAACAACCGCTGAGCACGGGGGGCCATATGAGCAGCCGTAAGGCCGAGACCAACGATGACGATCTGAGCGAGGAGGCCCGCGCCACGCCGCCGGGACTGCGCGACTATATCACGCCGGACGGCCATGCAAGGTTTTCCGCCGAATTGCGGGCCCTGCTGCACAAGGAGCGGCCACGTATCGTCGATATCGTCTCCTGGGCCGCCGGCAATGGCGATCGGTCGGAAAACGGCGATTACCAGTACGGCAAGAAGCGCCTGCGCGAGATCGACCGTCGGGTGCGCTTCCTGACCAAGCGGCTGGACCGGGCCAAGCTGGTCGATCCGGCGGGGCAGCCGAACCGGGGCCAGGCATTTTTCGGCGCGACCGTCACCTTCGTGAACGAGGAGGATGAGGAGCGGACCGTGACTCTGGTGGGGGTAGATGAGGCGGATTTCTCGATTGGCCAGGTAAGCCTGGCCTCGCCGATCGCGCGCGCCTTGCTCGGCAAGAAGATTGGCGACGAGGTGCCGCTGCGCACGCCGCAGGGCATGACGATCATTGAGGTGATTGCGATTTCCTATCCGGGCGGGGAGTAACCCCCACCCGGACAGGTGGTGCGTCAGGCGCGCTTGGTGAACTTGATGTTCAGCTCGCGCAGCGGATGCAGGCCGAGGCTGGGCTTGTGGCGTGGCGTGGGTTGCGGGGTCGCCAGTTCGATATTGTCCAGCCGCGCCAGCAGCAGGTTGACGGCGATGGTCAATTCCTGGCGCGCCAGCATCATGCCGGGGCAGACATGCGGGCCGGCGCCAAAGCCGACATGGCGGCCGGCATTTTCGCGCTCGGGGATGAGCTGGTCTGCATTGGGAAAGCGCGTCTCGTCACGATTGGCGGCGCCCCAGCGCATCATGCAGAACGAGCCTTCGGGGATGGTCACGCCTTCGACGACCACATTCTTGACCACCTTGCGCACATGGCCCTGCACCGGGCTTTCGAAGCGCAGGCTTTCGTCGATGAAATTGCGTGTCAGGCTTGGGTCTTTGCGAAGCCTCTCGGCAATGTCCGGATATTCGACGAGGCGGAGCATGGTGTGGTTCAGCCCGGTCGGCACCGTGTCATAGCCGCCGGAGATGAGCTGGTGCATGATGTTCTGCAATTCATGCATGCTCAGCGGCTCTTCGCCCTCATAGGCGGTGACGAGCGAAGTCATCAGGTCCTCACGCGGATTCTTGCGGCGGTCTTCGAGAATGCCGGCGAGAATATGCTGCATGTCGAGTTCGAGAACGGCGGCGGCTTGCAGTTCTTCCGCGGTCAGCTTGCGGCCGGAATAGGCGAGGATATTCTCAGCCCATTTGCGATAGGTGGGCCAGTCGGAGCTTTGCAGGCCGACCAGCTCGGCGATGATGGTGCCGGGGAAGGGGAAGGCAAATTCCTCGATGAAATCGCACTGGCCGCGATCGATAAACTTGTCGATCAGATCGTTGACGACCTCGGTCATGCGGCCGGCGAGATTGCGCACATGCTTGATGTTCAAGGCGCGGTCGATGATCTTGCGATAGCGTGCATGCTGCGGCGGATCGGCGCGTTGCAGCGTGGGCATATGCTCCCAGCCCTTGTCGCGCAGCACGTCGAGCAGGATCCGGCCATTCTCGCCCTGGAGCAGGGCGATGCGCTCCATCACGCTGGAATAGACAGACCAGTTCTGCGCGGCGTCGTAGACGTCATCGTAGCGCGAGAGCATGTAGAAGCCGTTTTCCGGCATCTTGTAGACTGGACATTTTTCATGCAGCAGCTTGTAGAAATCGAACGGATTGCTTTGCAGCTCCGGCGAAAAAAGGCTGTAGGCGGACAGATCCGTCTCTTGCGACATGTATTCCTCGGTCTTGTTTTGCTGCGTGCCAGGCGGGCGCAGGTCAGGCAGGCGTTGGGGCGGACGCTAGACCGGGGGGGCAGGGCCGGCAAGCGCAATTCTTATTTCAGAACATCATTCTGGGCGGCGTGCGCGGGCGGCGGCGGCGAGAAAGCGCTCGGCATTGCCGGTGAAAATATCGTCCAGCACATCAGCTGCGTAGCCTTCTTCACGCCAGTCGCTGACGATCTTGTCATAGTGAAGCAAAGGGAAATCATTTGCGTACATCACCTTGCGGCGCAAAGCGCGCGGGATCTCCACCTTGAGCTCAGGCGGGAAGCGGCGTGGAGAGGCGCCGTGGAATTCGGCGAAGACATTGCCCTTGTGCATGAGCACGGCGTTCATCTCCGCCTGCCAGGGCCAGGCCGGGCGCGCTGCGATGATACGCAGGTCTGGGTAGGCGGCGGCCACAGCATCGACATGGCGGGGATGGCTGTCTTCCAGCACGATGCCGTCGCCGCCGGGCTTGCCGGCGCCGATTCCGGTGAAGCCGACAAAGAACATCACCGGTAGGCCGCGCGCCGCACAGAGGCGGTAG
>CANJOG010000024.1 GCA_947475475.1 Acetobacteraceae bacterium | reverse complement strand
TCGCCGCTGACCGTGCTGGCAACGGCTTGGCGTCTGCTGTCGAGCGGCGTGCTCGAATGGCACATGCTGGTCTCCCTGCGCCGCGTGCTGTTCGGCGTCGCACTGGGCGTGGCGGCAGGTGGCGGTCTGGCTTTGGCCGCCGGATTGTCGCGGCTGGGCGAGGCGGTAGTCGACGCGCCGGTGCAAATGCTGCGCGCCCTGCCCTTCCTGGCTCTGGTGCCGCTCTTCATCCTCTGGTTCGGCATTGGCGAGACGCCAAAGATTGCCATGGTGGCGCTGGGCACTGCTTTCCCCATCTATATGACGCTGTTCGGCGGCATCCGGAATGTTGACCGCAAGCTGATCGAAATGGGCCGCACGCTTGGCCTCTCGCGCGCCGGGCTGGTCTGGCATGTGGTGCTGCCGGGATCGCTCGCCCCCGCGCTGGTCGGGCTGCGCTACGGCCTCGCCAATGCCTGGCTCAGCCTGGTGGTGGCCGAGCAGATCAACGCGCAATCCGGCATTGGCTGGCTGATCAATGACGCGCGGGACTTCCTGCGCACCGATGTGATCCTGGTGGGATTGCTGGTCTATGCGCTGCTGGGCCTCGCCGCGGACCAGATCGTCCGCTGGCTGGAACGCGCCGCGCTGGCCTGGCGGCCCCAGATTTTGCCGGCATGAGCCCCACCGTCCGCATCTCCGGGCTCAGCCGTCGCTACGGGACGCAAAGCGTGCTGGACGGCCTGGACCTATCCATCGCGCCGGGCGAATTCGTCGCTTTGCTGGGCCACAGCGGCTCGGGCAAGACCACGCTGCTGCGGATTCTCGCCGGGCTGGAGGATGCCGATTCCGGCCAGGTGGAGGCGCCCGAGCGTCGCGCCGTGGTGTTCCAGGAGCCGCGCCTGCTGCCCTGGAAGCGGGTCTGGCGCAATGTGGTGCTCGGCCTGCCCGATCCGTCGCGCGCCCGGGCGGAGGCTGCATTGGCCGAGGTTGGGTTGGCGGAAAAGCGCGATGCCTGGCCGCTCACCCTCTCTGGCGGCGAGGCCCAGCGCGCCGGGCTGGCGCGCGCTCTGGTGCGATCGCCCAATCTGCTGCTGCTCGACGAGCCGTTTGCCTCACTGGACGCGCTGACGCGGCTGCGGATGCAGGATCTGGTGGAAGGCCTGTTCCTCGCCCGCCGGCCGGCTGTGCTGCTGGTCACCCATGATGTCGCCGAGGCGGTGCGGCTGGCCGACCGGGTGCTACTGCTGGAAGGCGGGCGGATCGTATGCGATGAGTCGGTGGGACTGCCAAGGCCACGGTCCGGACGCTCGGACAGGGAGTTGGAACTGGCGGCAAGCCTGCTGGACGCGCTGGGCGCGCGCCGGGGCTAAGCGGCGCCGGAACCCCCAAAAAGAACGGCGACGCCTTGCGACGCCGCCGCCGAGTTTGGAGGAAACGCAACCACGGGCAAAGCCACATGGTTGCGCGGCGGGAGTTGCTTTCTCTGGGTTGGAAAGTCAAGCCGTGCGGAGGGGTGTGACCCCAAAAAAACGGTCGTTGGGTTAATTTTGAATCACAACCATTCTGAAATGTAGGAAAATTGTCTTCTGTCTTTCGTGAGGGTCGATGAAACATTGAGTCACGATTCGGCCTCCTATGGCCGAATCGGACCTAAAGTGACAATTTTGCACCCCTTTATGTGGTATTTTGGTCACTCATGTGACGGGTTGCATTGCAATCGTTTGAATACTGATTTGCACCGCACGCGTGGATTAGGAAAATGATCCCGATCCCGGCATTTATCCACAGGCTGATTTAGGGAATTTTACGTATCATCGGTTTATGCGCCTTTCAGCGGTTGTCACCGATCAGCTTCGGTTGCTAACCCCTGTCTCGACGCATGAACGGGCAAAGGATCGGGGTATGCGGAACTGGACTGCACTGGGTATGGGAGCGCTGATCGCCGCGGGCATTGCTTTTGCTCTGCCGGCTTCCGCTCAGACAAAATCCCTCCAGGCTGACAAGCGGCTGCCCTCCGGGCAGCTTATCGTTCCGATTTCCAGCCAGGCTGTGGTCAATACTTCCGTCGCCCATGTCGGCAAGCCGCAGCCCGCCGTTCGCCAAGTCTATGCCGGCATTTCCTGCGTGCCCTTCGTCCGCAATGAGACCGGCATGGCCGTCTCCGGCAATGCCAATAAGTGGTGGGACAATGCGTCCGGCCTCTATGCCCGCGGCCAGAGCCCGGAGCGTGGCTCCGTGATGGCCTTCCGCGCCAATCCCCGCATGCGCCTTGGCCATGTCGCCATGGTCACCAAGATCGTCAATGACCGCGAAGTCGAGATCGATCACGCCAACTGGGCCGGCCCCGGTGGCCGTAAAGGCTCGGTCAGCCGTGGCGTCCGCGTCGTCGATGTCTCGGATCGCAATGACTGGACCGCCGTGCGCGTCGAACTCGGCCGTGGTGGCGATTTCGGCAGCGTCTATCCGACCTATGGCTTCATCTATGATCGCCCCGATAACGGCACGATCCTGACCGCCATGAACAACCCGAACAGCAAGCTGCGTCCGATGAACCCGCCGCCGCGCGACCTGCGCCCGGTGGCCGAGCGGACCCCGATGCCCTCCTCCATCGGCTTTGACGAAGTTGCCGAGGCGCCCGAATCCCGCGGCTGGCGCATGCGCGTCTCCACCGAGACCACCGCGCGCTGATCTGCCCGGCTTCGACGGATCAAGCGGCTTCAGCCTGGCTGAAGCCGCTTTTTTCTTGCCCGGGCTCTCCCATTGCGCGACTGCCGTGAATGTCACAGGCTCGCGCCTCAACAGAGTGTCCGATCCGCCAGAGCGAAGCTGAACCGCCATGACGCCCCCGCCCCCCAGGCCGATACTGCTTGTCACCCGCAAATTGCCCGACGCCGTCGAGGCCCGCGCTGCCGCCAGCTACGATGCGCGGCTCAGCCGTGACGATTCGCAGCTTTCCCCTGACCAACTGGTGAACTGGTCCCAGGGCGCGGCGGCGATTCTCTGCGCGACGATGGACCGCTTCGATGCACGGCTGATCGCCTCGCTGCCTGCCAGCGTGCGGGTCATCGGCACATTCAGCGTCGGCTACGAACATATAGACGTGGCCGCCGCCGCCGCACGCGGCATTGCGGTGTGCAACACGCCGGATGTGCTCTCGGACGCCACCGCCGAAATCGCCCTGCTGCTCATCCTCGCCGCCTGTCGCCGCGCCACCGAGGGCGAGCGCCTGCTGCGCGCCGGGACATGGGATGGCTGGAAACCCACTGGCCTCATCGGCCAACAGGTCAGCGGTCGCGCGCTGGGCATTCTCGGCATGGGCCGTATCGGCCAGGCCCTGGCCCGCATGGCGGCCGGGCTGGGCATGCCAATCCACTACCGCAACCGCACCCGCCTGCCCGAGGCGGCCGAGCGGGCGCTGGGCGCCACCTGGCATGACTCCGATGAGAGCTTCCTCGCCGCCAGCGCCGTGCTCTCGCTGCATGCGCCGGGCGGGGCGGCCACCTGGCACTGGCTGGATGCGCGCCGCCTGGCGCTGCTGCCGCCGGGCGCGGTGGTGATCAATACCGGGCGTGGCACGCTGGTCGATGATGCCGCGCTGATCGCAGCCCTGCATTCCGGCCGGATTGCGGCCGCCGGGCTCGATGTCTTCGAGGGCGAGCCAAACTTCAACAAGGCGTATCTCACCGCGCCGAACGCCGTGTTGCTGCCGCATATGGGCAGTGCCACCACTGAGACGCGCCATGCCATGGGAATGAAAGTGCTGGACGGGATCGACGCCATTCTCGCCGGGACCACCCCCGATAACCTGGTGCGGCCATGAGCGATCTTCCCGACGACGGCAAGCCACGCTGCTTCTGGGCCAATGGAAGTGTCGCCGAGCGCGACTATCACGACGCGGAATGGGGCGTGCCCGAACACGACGACCGTGCCCTGTTCGAACTCCTTACGCTGGAGGGCGCGCAGGCCGGCCTCTCCTGGCGCACGGTGCTGAACAAGCGCGAGGGCTACCGCGCCGCCTTCCATGATTTCGATATTACCCGCTGCGCCAAACTGACAGATGCCGCGCTGGAAAAGCGCCTGCTCGATCCCGGCATCGTGCGCAACCGGCTGAAAGTCTATTCGGTGCGCGAGAATGCCCGTGCCGCCCAGGAGGCGATTGCCGAATTTGGCTCGCTCGATTCCCTGCTCTGGTCTTTCGTGAACCACACACCAATCCTCAACCGCTTCGCCGGGCGCGGGGATGTGCCGGCCAAGACGCCGCTCTCGGACGCCATGAGCAAGGCGCTGGGCAAACGCGGATTCCGCTTTATCGGCAGCACCATCTGCTACGCCTTCATGCAGGCCACCGGCATGACCAATGACCATCTGCTCAGCTGCTTCCGCCATCCCGAACATAAAGGCCCGCAGACATGAGCCATCCGGAACTCGCCGGCCGTGCCGCCTTCATCACCGGTGCCGGGCGCGGTATCGGCGCCGCCTATGCGCGCGCGCTGTCCCGCCAGGGTGTGGCCATCGCCATTGGCGAAATCGACATGACGGCTGCCGAGGAAGTCGCCCATGAGATCACACTCTCCGGCGGCACCGTCCTGCCGCTGCTTTGCGACGTCGCGCAGGAGTCCAGCGTGAGCACCGCCATTGCCGATGCCGCCAGCCGGCTCGGGCGGCTCGACATTCTCATCAACAATGCAGCCCTGCACTTGAAGACCTATAACCAGCCCTGCACCGTGCTGCCGGATGCGGAATGGCGGCGGATGATGGATGTGAACGTCACCGGCATCGTCACCTGCACCCGAAGCGCGCGCCCGCATCTGGCAAAGTCTGGCGCCGGCGTGGTCATCAACCAGTCCTCCATCGCCAGCGAACAGCTCGATACCGCCTATGCAATTTCCAAACTCGCCGTGCGCGGCCTAACCGTGGCGCTCGCCCGCGAACTCGCCCCCGATGCCATTCGCGTCTGCGGCATAGCACCTGGTTTGATCGCGACGGACCAGCTCAAGGCCGAAATGCCCGCCAGCCTGATCGAGGATTTCCGCGATACGCGCCAGCTTGTCCGCAAAGTGGCGGGGCCGGAGGATCTCTGTGGCACGCTGCTGTTTCTCTGTTCCGATGCTGCCCAGTTCATCACCGGCGAGACCATCATCGTCGCCGGCGGCTATATGCCGCGTGCCTGAGATATCCTGATGCTCTTCGATTTTTCCAAGCTGGAAAGCCAGCTGCAATACCGCCTGCTCACCAGCACCATCGTGCCGCGCCCGATCGCCTGGGTGGTGTCGATGAATGCCGCCGGGCGCACCAATGCCGCGCCCTTCTCCTTCTTCAACATGTTCTCCGAAGCCCCACCCATCATCGGCATCGGCGTCAATGCAAAGCCGGAGGGCGTGCCGAAGGATACGGCGCGCAATATTATCGAGACTGGGACTTTCACGGTGAACATGGTCAGCGAAGAGACCATGCAGGCGATGAACATCACCGCCGCCGATTTCCCACCCGATGTGAGTGAAATCGACGCCGCCGGCATTGCCACCACGCCCTCGCAGACAATCGCCGTGCCGCGCATCGCCGCCAGCCCGGTCGCGTTTGAATGTCGCCTGACCCAGGCAGTGGAACTCTCGCCGCTGCGCTACCTCATTCTCGGCCAGGTTCTCGCCGCCCATGTGCGCGATGCCGATGTGCTCGACGCCGCCACCTGCAAGGTGAATACGCCCGCTCTGCATCTGGTCGGGCGCATGCACGGCCGCGGCTTCTACACGCGCACCAACAGCGACCTGATCGAGATGGATCGCATTTCCTATAAGGATTTCCTCGCCCGCGGCTGATCCACACCGGACCAGCCGCGCCTGCCCCTCGCCTTTCTCAGGCCTTGAAGGCCACGCCGGGCGCTGCCGGCTCAAGCAGCTTCGCCCCCTCCATGCGCGCGACATCAGCCACTTCGAATCCCTGCTCGGTATCCGCCGGATCGAATTTCATGGCGCAGACATCGGCGAGGACCTGATGATCCTCACGCCGGAAGCGCAGTGCGCCTTTCGGCGAATTGATCGCCAACCCGCCTTCCAGCGCATCGATCAGCTTGGCGGGCTCGATCGTCCCGGTCGCGGCGATGGCCTGGGCGAAGATGTGCATCGGTGACGCGCCATTATACAGCCAGCCAGGCGGCACCTTGTCGCCCGTGCGCGCCACATAGCCGTCATACAGCGCCTTGCTCTGCACATTGTCGTAGAGCCGGTGGTTCCAGGTCGTCATCGTCCAGAAATTATTCGGCACGTTACGCTTCATCGCCTTGGCGAAACCAACCTCACTGCCCTTGTCAACGATCGCACGCACCTTGCTTTGTAAGTTGAACGAGCGCGCCTGAGTCCAAATGCTGATCCCGTCCGAGCCGACCAACTGGGAGTAGATGCCCTGCGTGTTCGAACTCATGATCTTGGACAGCTGCACCTTGCCATCGCCCGATCCCGGCTTGACCAGCAATGGCTCGATGAAATTCACCGTCTTGCCGCGCGCCTTGGATTCCTCCGTCAGCAGGCGCTGGAACAGCAGGGCGGAGGCGAGATTGGCCTGGGTATCGACGGTGAACACCGCCCAGTCCGTGACATCGCCATAGCGATCCATCGCCAGTTGCACCAGGGCGCGCGTGCCCTCGATGTCATTATCGGTAGCGCGGAACATCGAGCGCTTGAAGGCCTCATGCGTCACCGCCATGGCCTGGGTGCCATTGACGATATAGAGCCCGCCCGCCTCATCGATCACCGGCATCTGCGCCAACGCCTCGAAGCCGGACAGCCCCGCCGTGATCAGCTTCACCCCGTCGGCGACCAATTCGCGCACCACCGAGACGGCATCATTCGCATTGTTCTTGGAATCGCGGACCAGCAATTCGATCCGCCGCCCGCCGGCGCCGCCATTGCTGTTGATCCACTCCACCGCCAGTTCGGCGCCAAGCTTCACATCATTGCCGATAATGGCGATCGGCCCGGACAGCGGCGTCGCCAGCGCGACGCGCACCGGCTGCGCCGCTTGCGCGCGTGCCTGCCGCAGGGTCAGCGGCGCGCTTCCCGCCGCCAACATGCTGCCCATGAAGCCACGGCGCGAAAACCGGGAAATTGTTGAGTTCGTCATCTAAGTTCCTCCTTTGTTACGCCACGGCTTTTTGCCGTTGGCTTTGGATAGGTGTCAGTCTTCGCCAAGTACCTCCGCCGTCTCCGCGCCGAAGGGACGCGGTACGCGGCCAGAGACAATCGGCGTACGACGCAGATGCATCACCGGTTGCTGCGTCACGACAACGCCATTCTCTTCGGAATAATGCGTCACCAGCAGGCCGAGCCGATCGACTGGCCCGCCTTTGTCGAAAAACCCGGTCAGCGGCTGCACGCGATGCACGGCGGTCTTGCCGAAATTCAGGTGTGTCTCACACCAACCGACATCACGCGTGGCGAGCCCGGCCTCGATCGCCCCGATCAGCGCCACCTCACCCGGCACGAAGCCAGCGATGCCGAGCCTTCCCAGCAATCCTGGCACATCCTCGACCACACTTCCGAGGAAAACATAGCCGTCGGTGGCGCGATACAGGCGCTGCAGGGTGGACTGGCCTGTCGTATCGAGCGGGACTTCCGGATCGGCGAGATTTTCCTCGGCGCGCACAGCAAAATTCATCTGCTCCAGCATCGCCGCCCCGGCAAGCGTTGCCTCCGCGCGCTGGGCAATGCCATCGCGGGTTCGCAGATACACCGCCATCAGCGTCGCGAAAGTCGCCAGGATTCCGGCCATGGAATCCGTATAGGGCCAGGGCGGATCATTGCCCGGAGGAGCGCCGGATGGCAGCACATCCCAGAAGCTGGTCCGCGCCGCGATGCCCGAGACGGCATTGAGCAACTCGGCATAGCCACGATGCTGCGCCCAGGGGCCACTCGTCGTATAGCTATTCAGATAGGTGAAGAGCAGGCCGGGATTATCCGCGCGCAGCCCATCCTCGCCCAGGCCAAGCTCGCCATGCCGGGCCGAGAGCGTATTGGTCACAATGAGATCCGCCCGCGCTGCCAGTTTGCGGAGATGCGCGCGGCCAGCTTCTGTTTTCAGGTCGAGGATGGCGCCGCGCTTGCCGCGATTGGTGTAGAGATGCAGTGCGGGCTCGCGCAGGCTCGCCTTGATCGTCGCCGGATCAACCTCGACCTTGGTGACGGAAGCCCCAAGTTCGCCCAGCATCCGCGCGCAGGTCGGCGCTGCGAGCGCACGCGTCAGGTCCAGCACCACCATGCCGGCGAGAGGAGGACGGTTGTCCGGCTTGCCCGCCGGAATCGCATTGCGCGCGCACGGCGCCCAGCCTGAGATCGCCGCAGTCCAGCGTGCCCGCACCACCGGCGGCGTGTGCGATAGCCGCACCGCGGCGCCTGGCCCACGCACGCGGCCAAAACTTCGGTCCTCGATCGTGCCGACCACACCAGCCTCAATCATGGCCGGCTCTGCAAGGAACTCCCCGGTCGTGCGCACCACGCCCATTGGCACGCCGGCCGGGCGCAGGAGGCGTTCCCATTCGAATGCCGGCCTGGTCGCGAACAGCACCACCAGGCGACGACGCAACTCGGCCGCAATCTCCGGCTCGCCCATCAGCCGATCGTAATCGAGCAGCCCATCCGCCGCCCAGCCGCGCAGACCGGCGGCATCGACCAGCGCCTCAAAATGCCTGAACTGCACATCGATCATCGCAATATTGCGGCCATCGGCGCAGGTATAGAGGCCCGTGCCGAAAGCCAGGATCGGCGATGCTGCCTCGGGTTTTTCGATTGTGGTCGCCACCACGCCGTTGGCTTCCAGCATCGCATCGAAGAGCGGCACCTCGACGCGCTGGCCGAGCCCGTCGCGCTGGCGGGCAACCAGGGCGGCCATGATCGAAGCCGCGCCCAACCCGCCGGCAAAGGCCGAGGCGAGCGGCAGCGGCGTGTATTTCGGCACGCCATTGGCCGCGACATCGAAAAACATCGAGCTGGAATCACGTGACACCGAGGGCCGCCAATAGGCGCAGGAGGCCGCCATGACCACGCCCTCCCACCCTGCCATCGACGCACGCGCATCAGCGGCACCGAAGCCAGGCAGTGAGCAATAGACCAGGCCAGGATTGCGCGCGCGGCACACATCGTCACCAAGACCGAGCCGCACCATCACACCAGGGCGAAAATTCTCGATGAGCACATCAGCTTCGTCGATCAACGCCAGCGCCCGCGCGCGTCCCGCATCGGATTTCAGATCGAGTTCGATGGCGGGGCGGCCGCGCAGCAGGAAGGCATTGACCACGCCGGACAAGCCCGACGCCACGCCATCATCATGCGGCCGCGCAATCCGGATGACCTCCGCGCCCTGGTCGGCGAGCAAGGTCGCGGCCAGCGGACCGGCATAGTAATGGCCGAAATCGAGCACCCGCAGCCCTGCCAGCGGCCCTGATTGCTGGTGTGTCGCCGCCATTGCGTTTCCTCCGGCTTTTTCTGGCAAACTCTATGACCGGCAAGCCACCCGCCGCAAGGCTCACCCAGCGGCAAAGCTACCTTCAGCCAGCGGCGAAGCCGCGCGCCACATCGGCAAAGGCATCCGGTGCATCCGCATGCACCCAATGCCCGGCGCCCTTGATGGTCACGAAACGCGCCGCCGGAAACAGCGCCCGGATCGGCGCGCGGTGCTCGGGCTGGATGTAATGCGAGAGCTCACCAGCCACGAACAGCACCGGCCCGTCATAGCGCGCGCCGGGCGGCACCTGCCAATCGAGAATCTGGTCCATCCCGCCGGCAATCTCGTCCAGCCCGATGCGCCAATGCGGTTCCGTGCCAAACCGGAGATTGGTCAGCAGAAACGCCCGCAGCGTCGCATCCAGACACACCTCGGCAAGGGCCGCATCCGCATCAGCCCGCGACATCCCTGCACGCAACACAATCTTCTGCATCGCCGCCGCATAGTCACGATAGGCGCCATGCGATGGATAAGGCACCGGCGCGATATCAGAGACCAGCAGCCGTGCGACACTGTCCGGGTGCATCAGCGCCGTCATCATCGCCGCCTTGCCGCCCATCGAATGGCCGATCACCACCGCCGGCGAGGCATCGCGCGCTGCCAGGCTTTCGGCAACATCCCCGGCCATGGCGTGATAGTCCATGCCCGCTTCATGCGGGCTGGCGCCATGATTGCGCATGTCGAAAGCAAGCACGCGGCGGGATTGCGCCAGCACGCGCTGCACCCGGTTCATCGACATCGCCGAGCCGAACAGCCCATGCAGCAGAGCAACCGGCGTTCCAGTAATTCCCGCCCCCGCCTCCACCGCATGCAGCAACATCTCGATCAGTCCGCGATTTTGACGACGATTTTGCCGATATGGGTGTTGGTTTCCATCAGCGTATGCGCCTGCGCGATATCCTCGAAGGCGAACACCTTGTTGATCACCGGCCAGCAGCGGCCCTGATCCAGCACCGGCCAGACGCGCGCTTCCAGATCCTGCGCGATCTCACCCTTCTGCGCCGTGGTGCGCGGCCGCATGGTCGAGCCCGTCACCACCGCGCGCTTGACCGCCAGCAGGCCGAGATTGACACCATCCACGACCACACCAGCAAGAAACGCGATGCAGACAATGCGCCCGTCCATCGCCAGGCACTGCAAATTCTTCTGCAAATACGGCCCGCCACCGAGATCGAGCACCACATCGACGCCGCGCTTGCCGGTCGCGGCGAGCACTTCCTTCGACCAATCCTGCGTCTTGTAGCTGAACGCCGCCGTGGCGCCGAGCTTGAGGCAGGCCTCCAGCTTGTCCGGCGCACCGGCGGTCGCATACACTGTCGCACCAAATTCGCGGCCCAGCATGATGGCGGCCGAGCCGATGCCGCTGGTGCCGCCATGCACCAGGAAAGTCTCGCCCGGCTTCAGTCTCCCATGCGTGAAGGTGTTGACGTAGACAGTGAAAAACGTCTCACAGATCGCCGCCGCCGTCACTGCGTCCATCCCCGTGGGCCAGCGCAGAGTCTGGGTCTGCGGAATGGCGCAATATTCCGCATAGGCGCCGCCATTGGCCAGCCCGCAGACGCGGTCGCCGATCTTGAAGCGTGTCACGTCGGCGCCGATGGCGACAACCTCGCCGGCACATTCCAGGCCCATGATGGTCGAGGCGCCCGGCGGCGGCGGGTAATTGCCCTCACGCTGGAAACAGTCCGGCCGGTTCACGCCGGCGGCCATCACCCGGATCAGCACCTCATCGGCTTTTGGCGCCGGCACCGGGCAGGTGTTGACGAACATCACCTCCGGCTTGCCGTATTTGCGGACATCGATGAATCGCATGGTCGCCGGAACGCTCATCTGCTGCTCCCTCGGGGGCTTGGTGCTCAACTTGCGCCGCACCCTTCCCCCGCGCGCCGGATCAGGTCAAGCTGGCCGAAAACCGGAGGAAGCAGAACCATCATGGCCGACCCCATCATCGACTGCGTGCTGGACGCGAAAGCCCGGCTCGCCGAATCCCCCGTCTGGTCGCCCACAGAGCGCGCGCTCTACTGGATCACCATCGGCCTGGCCGAGGAGCCGCCCGCCATCCATCGCCTCGATCCGGCCACCGGCGCCACGCGCAGCATCGCCCAGCCCGAACCGGTCGGCGCCATCACGCTCGCCGATGACGGGCGCATGCTGGTGGCCCGCCGCTCCGGCATTTTCCTGCTCAACCTCGCCACCGGCGCGGAGGAACAGGTCAGCCCCGCACCGTTCGACGACAACATCTGCGAATTCAACGATGGCCGCTGCGACCGCCAGGGCCGCTTCTGGGTCGGCACACGCTCGCCGGCCAACAAGCCGGCGCCGGGCGAGGGATTGGGCAAGCTGTGGTCGCTGACGCGCGGCAAGCTCGTGCAGCACGATGTCGGCCCGATCAGCTCGCATAACGGCACGGCCATCAGCCCGGATGGGCGCACCCTCTACACCTCGGAGACCGTCCCGGCGCTGGTCTATGCCTATGACCTGAACCCGGAGACCGGCGCGATCGGCCCCCGCCGCGTTCACGCCACCCTCGCCCAGGGCTGGGCCGATGGCGCCACGATCGACGCAGAGGGCTGCTACTGGAGTGCGAATGTCTGCGCGAACCGCCTGGTCCGCATCCGCCCGGATGGCACATTTGACCGCGAGATCATGCTGCCGGTCACCTACCCGACCATGGTGACCTTTGGCGGGGACAATCTCGACGAGTTCTACATCACCTCCGGCTACCGCCGCCTGACCGAAGAGGAACGCCGCGCCGAACCGCTGGCCGGCGCCATATTGCGCGTCAAGCCGGGTGTGCGCGGCGTCCCGGAGCCGCTCTACAAAATCTGATCACTCGGTCACGAAAGCGAGCACCCGGCTCTCCGGCCCGAGGCCCAGTTCGGCCCGCGCCGCCGCATCCGCCGCGGCGGCGAACAGCCCGGCCAGCCCGGCGCCGCCGGATGGCGTGGTCGGGCAGCCGAGCCCGGCCAGCCTCGCCGCCATGGCTTCCGCCGCCAAATCCGGAATCGCCATGAAGGCGCCGGCGCCGCGTTCCAGTTCCTGCCAGGCCAGCAGGCTCGGCGCCTGGCAGTCCAGCCGCACCATCCGGCTGGCGCCCTCGGCATGGGCCGGCAAGGTCGTCAGCTCGCCGAGTTCCGCGCTGGCCAGCAGGCAGGCGGCGCGTTCGGGCTCCACGACGATCAGCATCGGCGCGGGTTTCAGTCTTGTCCGCAGATGAGTGGAGACCGCAGCCGCGCCACCACCGACGCCGGCCTGGAAGACCACATGGGTGGG
>CANJOG010000023.1 GCA_947475475.1 Acetobacteraceae bacterium | reverse complement strand
TTACCCCGAGGCCGCGGCGCATGGGGACTGGACCTGGTATATCGGCTCCAAGCTCTCGCGCGGCGATGCCTTCGGGCTGGTCGAGCCGTTTGGCGCCGAGATCGCCGGCTTCAATCGCGGCCAGCTCGGCATGACGCCGGGCTTCGTCAAGCAGATGGAAGTCTATCCGCCCTACTGGCTCGTCTATGTGAACCGCGACGGGCGGCGCTTCGCGGCCGAGACGACCGAATATGCCTGCATGTCCGGCCTGGTGAAGGACCAGCCCGCCGGTGAATGCTTCGCTATCTTCGACGAGGCGGCGCGCCTCCAGTGCAAAGTGCCGCCGCAGACCGTGAAGAACCCCTGGGGCAGCACCTGGGAGGCTGAGCGGCTGGCCGAACTGACCAAGGCCAACCGGATTTTCAGCGCCGAGACGATCGAGGAATTGGGCGAGAAGGCCGGGCTGCGTCCGTCCACGTTGCGCACCACGATCGATCGTTACAACGCCGATGTCGAGGCCGGTGCGGATACGCAATTCTTCAAGGCGCGCGAGCATCTGCGCCCGGTCCGCACCGCGCCCTTCTATGCGGCGCGGCTGCGCCCGGCGATGATCGGCCTCACCTCGACGGGGCCACGGATCGACCCCAAGGCGCGGGTGCTGCGGCGCGACGACAAGCCGATCCCCAGCCTGTTCGCGGCTGGCGAGGCGACCGGCGGCGTATTGGGCGAGCGCTACTGCGCGGGTGGCAATTCCATCGTGAACGCGCTGGTGTTTGGCCGGATTGCCGGGACGGAGGCGGCGCGTCTGGCGCTGGGGCGGCCAAATAGCTGAACGTCAGCGCGTGCCGGGAAGCCCCAGCACTCTTGCGGCGTAATCCGGGTCCGGGAAGACGGTTCGGGCGCTCTCCGCGCCACGATCCCCTTGCATGAAGGCTGCGATGGCAGTGCGGATGAAGCGCGCCTGGGCGATGGCGGCGCGTCCGCCCATGACCTGCATTGCTAGCAGCAGCGCGATGCCGGCCAGCAGCAGCGCAGCGCGGCGCGGGCGCGTCCAGCTTGCGGCAATCCAGGGCGCGGCGGCGAGCACGATGGCGGCGTGCAGCGGGGCGACCAGCAAAGCGTAGCGCACCGGAATCCCGCCCATATCGGCGCGGCCAAAGGCTGCGAGCAGGCCGGCGAGCAGCGTGAAACCCGCCAGTCCGGGGGCGACCTTCTGGGCGGTGGTACGGGCGTGCCCGAGCCAAAATCGCGCTATGATCGCAAGTGCGGCGAGCAGCAACATCGCACCCAGGATACGCCCCGGTACGGCCAGAGCAGGGGCGCGGCTGAGTGGCAGGCCGAGGAAGCCGAGCAGGTAATCCAGGGCCGGAAGGATGCGGCCGGCAAGGTCCGCCAACCCTGCCGCGCCACCGGTCCCCAGGCTGAAGATCGCCGCACTCAGCGCGGTCGCGGCCAAGGTGGCGGCCAGCCAGCGCCAGCCGGCACTGCGCCAGGCGGTGGCCAGCAGCACCGGCCAGGCCGCGAGCCCCACCGCATTGCCCAATCCGGCCAGCAGGGCGCAGGCCAGGGCGGCCGCTCGCAAAGCGGGGGAGTCGCGCGTCATCAGCACCAGGGCGGCGACCACACAGACCAGACAGAGCGGATAGACGGTGTTGATCGGCACGCTGACATCGACGGCACTCGCGGCGGTCAGGAATGCCATCCAGACCAGGGCGGCGGCGACCCATCCGCCGGCACGCCTTGCCTCGCGGGCGAGCAGAAAGGCCGTGGCGAGCAATGCGGCCAGCCCGGCGGCGACGAAAACCCCGCCGCCGAGGCCGATTGGTCCCCAGGCGAGGCCAGTCAGGATACGGGCGAAGACCAGGTGATGCTCGTTATGCGGCGTCCACAGCCCGGCGAGCGAAAACCCGTCACGCTGGAAGTCGGCGATCCAGGTGATGGCGTCCCAGAAAGGCGGCAGGATCAGGGTTGCCCAGGTGATCCAGGCAAAGACGATGATCCAGGCGCCCAGCAGGGCGGCGAGCAGGCGGTTCCGCAAGGGCGCGTTCGTGCTGACCAAAATGCCGTGTCCCTTGCCTGTCGAGAGCTATCTGTGCCGTTCGGGTGGCCAAGGCAAACTGGCCAAAGCCTCTATTACGAAGATGGGTTTTTGCCTTCGACCTTGCACGGTGTTGCGGGCGAGGCGGGAGCCCTCCAACGTTGAAAGGTGCGTCGGCGCACACCTTTCAACTCTAGGAGGAAAGAATATTTTTAAGGAGATTGGTTGGAGTTTTTAAGGGCGGAAATATTTATCCATTTCGATGAGTTTGGTAGTTTTGCCGCCCAGTATATCCAGCCATCTAAGGCAGTTACCGGATTTCCGGCTTTGGTTTTTGCTACTCCGACGGCTGCGGCGGAGGGACTCTTATAAATCGTTCCCTCGACGTGCCACTCACCATCGAGAACCACACCTTCGTGAGTTCGACCGTTGTATTCCATGCGAAGTTCGGTGCCGTGAGGGAGAATCAGCCCCTTCCACGACCAAGCCCGCCCAACACCTCGATTGCCCGAGTTCGCAAACGAAACTGCTGCATCTTCGATCCCCAGCAGGCGCCTCAGCACAACGGCTGGAGTTTCACTGAAACTAAGCCGGGCGGCTTCGATGCGTTTGTGAATTTCAAAGTCAATCTCAATAGTCCGGTATTCGCTCATCGGGTGCCCTGTGTGCTGCGACCAGATAAATATATCCTAAACAATAAAACTTATCAATCATTAAAACACTTAAAAAACTTAAATGGGCCGTTTTGGCTCCAGCCATGAAAAAGGGGCCACGAGGGCCCCTTGATCCGGTCTGCGGTTGTCGCCTCGCTCAGCGCGGGGCGATGACCATGACCATCTGGCGGTTTTCCAGCTTGGGCATTTGTTCGACCTTGGTGGTCGCGTCCATGTCGCCACGGATACGCTCCAGCACCTTCACGCCGAGTTCCTGATGGGCCATTTCGCGGCCGCGGAAGCGGAGCGTGACCTTCACCTTGTCGCCTTCGCCGATGAACGACTTCATGGCGCGCAATTTCACCTGATAGTCGTTCTCGTCGATATTCGGCCGAACCTTGACCTCCTTGATCTCGACGACCTTCTGGCGCTTGCGGGCTTCGTTCTTCTTCTTCTGCTGCTCGTACTTGAACTTGCCGTAGTCGAGAATCTTGACGACGGGCGGTTCAGCGTTCGGGCTGATTTCGAGAAGATCGAGGCCGATGCCATAGGCACGGGCCAGGGCCTCGCGTGTGGTCAGCACTCCCTGCATTTCGCCATCCTGGTCGATCAGGCGGACGGTGGGGGAGCGGATATCCTCATTCACGCGGGGGCCGTCGCGGCTCGGAGCGGCAGTGGCTGCGGGCGCACCGGGCATCGGGGGTCTGGCTATGGGTCTCTCCTGTCGCGGTTTCGGAACGGATGGATGCGGATGCACGAAGATGCGCGCACCCGCGCGTTACCATCTGTAGCCTGCTTGTGCAGCAAGGTGGGGGGGCGGATCAAGCGCCAACAATGCCCCCCCGCCGCGCGTTTAGGTCAGGTCGCCGAAATCAGGTCGCCGCCATCAAGTCGGGCGGGGTCGCCTCGCGTGCAAGTGCGGCAACCGCCTCGTCGAGCGACAACACCGTCTGGTCCTGCGAGCCAAGCCGGCGGATAGCCACCGTCTTTTGCTCAGCCTCGCGGCGGCCAACCACGAGCAGGGCCGGGACGCGGGCCAGAGAGTGTTCGCGCACCTTGGCGTTGATCTTCTCGTTGCGCGTGTCGGTCTTCACCTCGATGCCGCGCGCGCGCAGAGCCTCGGCCACTTCCTCGGCATAGTCATTGGCGTCCGAGACGATGGTGGCGACGACGACCTGCACCGGGGCCAGCCACATCGGGAAGCGGCCGGCATAGTTCTCGATCAGGATACCGAGGAAGCGCTCGAAACTGCCGAGAATGGCGCGGTGGAGCATGACCGGGCGATGGCGGGCGCCATCCTCGGCCACGTATTCCGCGTCCAGGCGTTCGGGCAGCACGAAATCGACTTGCAGCGTGCCGCATTGCCAGTCACGGCCGATGGCGTCGCGCAGGACGAATTCCAGCTTCGGGCCGTAGAAGGCGCCTTCGCCGGGGTTCAGCTCATAGTCCACGCCGGCGACCTTGCAGGCCTCGCGCAGCGCGCCTTCCGAACGGTCCCAGGTCTCGTCCGTGCCGGCGCGGACGGCCGGACGGTCGGAGAATTTCACGCGGAAATCGTCGTAGCCGAAATCCTTGTAGACCGAGGAGAGCAGGTTCACGAAGGCGACGGTTTCCGAGGCGATCTGCTCCTCGGTGCAGAAGATATGCGCGTCATCCTGGGTGAAGCTGCGCACGCGCATGATGCCGTGCAGCGCGCCCGACGGCTCGTAGCGGTGGCAGGAGCCGAATTCGGCCATGCGCCAGGGCAGCTCGCGATAGGAGCGCAGCCCGTGGCGGAAGATCTGCACATGGCCGGGGCAGTTCATCGGCTTGAGCGCGAGGGTTTTGTCCTCGTCCTCGACCTGGGCGATGAACATATGCTCGCGGAATTTCTCCCAATGGCCGGAGGCTTCCCACAGCGAGCGGTCGAGCAACTGCGGGGTCTTGACCTCGGTGTAATGCGCGCGGTCCAGCCGGCGGCGCATATAGGCTTCCACCGTGCGGTAGAGTTTCCAGCCCTTGGGGTGCCAGAAGATGCTGCCCGTGGCCTCCTCCTGGATGTGGAAGAGGTCCATCTCCTTGCCGATGCGGCGGTGGTCGCGCTTTTCCGCCTCGTCGAGCATGGTGATGTAGGCATCCAGCTCCTTCTGGTCGCGCCAGGCAGTGCCGTAGATGCGCGACAGCATGGCGTTGCGGTGATCGCCGCGCCAATAGGCGCCGGCCACCTTCATCAACTTGAAGGCGGTGCCGACATCGCCCGTGCTGCGCATATGCGGGCCGCGGCAGAGATCCAGCCACTCACCCTGGCGGTAGATCGAGATTGCCTCGCTGCCCGGCAGGTCCTGGATGAGCTGGGCCTTGTACTTCTCGCCCTTGGACTCGAAATACGCGATCGCGTCGCCACGGTCCCAGACTTCGCGGGTGAAGGGCGCGTTGCGGGCGACGATTTCCTTCATCTTCGCCTCGATGGCGGCGAGATCCTCCGGCTTGAAGGGCTCGTCGCGGGCGAAGTCGTAATAGAAACCATTCTCGATGGACGGGCCGATGGTGACCTGGGTGCCGGGATAGAGCGTCTGCACCGCCTCGGCCAGTACATGGGCGGCGTCATCGCGGATCAGCGTGAGCGCGTCGGCATCCTTGCGGGTGATGAAGGTGACGGCGGCGTCGTGCTCGATCGTATTGGCGAGATCGACGATCTTGCCGTCGATCTTCATGGCCAGCGCGGCGCGGGCGAGGCCGGGGCCAATGCTCGCGGCAAGCTCGGTGCCCGTCACCGGCCCGTCGAAACGGCGCACGGAATTATCGGGCAGAGTGATGGCGGGCATCGCAGGCTCCCAGGAAGAAAATAGGGGAAAATCGGGGCCGAACCTATGGCCTTAGCTCAGGTTGGCTGCAAGCCCAGTTCGGCTGCAACCTTCGCAACGCTGAGATTGGCCAGGTCTTTTTCCCGCAGAATCCGGCCCCAGTGGCCGGTTGGCGTGCGCGGGGCCGCAAGTTTCGGGTCCGATGCGCCGGAGAACAGGGCGAGCGTGTCGCAGCCAACGGCGGCGGCCAGATGCACCGGGCCGGTATCGCCGCCCACGGTCAACTCCGCCCGCGCGGCGATGGCAGCAAGCTGGGCGATGGAGGTCTTGCCGGTCAGGTCGAGCGTGGATTTCGCACTTTCCTGGATGCGCACGGCGAGCGGGCGTTCGCCCCGGCTGCCGACCACCACGGGCATGAGGCCGGATTTCTCGGCCATCACGGCCAGATCGGCGAAATGGCGCAGCGGCCAGCGCTTGGCGAGGTGATGCGGCGAGGTTCCGGGTACCAGCAGGGCGAACCGCGCGGGCAGGTCGAAGGGTATCGGGGCGGCGACCAGCCAGGACAGGTCCGGCACCGGGAAATGCCGCACTCCACCCATCTGCAACTGCTCACGCTGGCGCTCGATACTGTGCATGTGATTGCGCCCGGGATTGGCATGCGGGTTGGAGCTGCCGCGGGCGGTACCGGACCAGTTCGGCTTGCCGGCGAGCCAGAAATACCTGTTGGTGCGTTTGGAGGTTTGTAGGTCGTAGACGAAATCGAAGCCGCGCAGCGCCCGGCGCAGGCGCAACAGGGCGGCGATGTTCAGCCACGAGGCGCGGGTCTCGACGCGCACCTCGTCGAACCAGGGCGACATCTGCGCCAGTTCGGCAAAAGGCGGGGTGGTGAGCAGGACGATATGAGCGTCCGGCCAGGACGCGCGGATGGCGGCGAAGGGGCCGAAGGTGAGCACGAAATCGCCGAGCGCGCCCAGGCGGATAACCAGGATTCGCTTCACCGCCGTGGTCTTAGCGCCAAGACTTCGGAGCGGCAGATTTCGCTTTGCCGGATTTCCGCTGAGCGGACGCCGCCTTGGCAGACGGGGCCTTGGCGGTTTTCTGCAACAGCTCGCGGTAGACCGCGAGCGTCGCATCCTGCATGGCGCGGGTGGTGAAGTTCTCGGCGACGGCCGCGCGCCCGGCAGTCTGCATGGCTGCGCGTTCGTCCTGCTTCATGTCCAGCACATGGTCGAGGGCGCGGGCCAGCGCCATCGGGTCACGCGGCTGCACCAGGAAGCCGGTCTTGCCGTGCTGGACGGTCTCGATGGCGCCACCATGGTTAGAGGCAATAATGATCTTGCCCATGGCCTGGGCTTCCACGACCACGCGGCCAAAGGCTTCCGGCCGGGTAGAGGCGCTGACCACCACATCGGCCAGCGTCAGGGCCGCGGGCATGTCGTCGCAATCGCCGGTGATCCAGATGCGGCTGGCAATACCGGATGAGGTGGCCTGGGCGAGCAGGGTGTTGATCACATTCTCCGCCCCGCCGCCGACCATGACGCCGATCGCCTCCTTGTGGCGCATCAATTTCAGCGCCTCGATCAGCAGGGACTGGCCTTTCCAGCCTGTGACGCGACCGGGCAGCATGACCACCGGGGCGCCGCGCCGGATCTGCCAGGTCTCGGCCAGGTCCTCACAATTCTCGGGATCGACCAAAGCGGGGTCGAAGCGGGATATATCCACACCACGATGGATCAGCCGGATGCGCGCGCGGTCGGTCTTGTGGCGGCGTTCGATCATCTTCTGGATGAAGGCGGAAATCGCGATCACCCGGTCGCCGCGCGCCATGATCGAATTATAGAGTCGCTTGCCCCAGTAGCGGCCGTCGCCATAGGCGCCGTGATAGGTGGTCACGAAGGGGATGTGGCACATGCGGGCGGCCAGCAGGGCGGACCAGGCAGGCGCGCGGCTACGGGCATGCACCAGGCTGACATTGCGCTCGCGGATCACCTGGGCGAGGCGGAAGGCGTTACGCAGGATATGCAGCGGCTCTTTCTGGTCGAGCGGCAGGGTGATGTGATCGCCACCGGCGTCGAGCAGATCGGGGACAAATCGTCCGCCCGAGCTGGCGACGAGCGGAATCCAGCCCGCGCGCGCGATGGCCTGCACCATCTCGATCGTACCGCGCTCCACCCCGCCAGTGCCCATCGCCGGGAGCACCTGCAGGATCACCTGTGGGGGTGCATCCTCTTGCATGGATCGGGCTATATCACTTCCGGCAGCGCTTGCCATGATGATGGCAGGTTGTTTCGGCGATTAACGGTGTTGGAGCGATTTTGATGGAGCAGCACGGACGTCTGGCGCGGGCGGATGGGGTGGAGCTGGCCTGGTCGCATATCCCGGCGGCACGGGCGCATGCGGACGACCCGACGGTGGTTTTCCTGCCCGGATTCCGTAGCGACATGACCGGCGAGAAGGCCCGCACCCTGGCCGATTGGGCCGAGCGGAGCGGCCGGGCCTTCCTCCGCTTCGACTATTCCGGCCATGGCGCCAGCGGCGGGCGGTTCGAGGATGGCACGATCGGTATCTGGGCCGCAGATGCTCTGCGGGTGATCGAGGCAACCACGCGGGGCAAGCTGTTGCTGGTCGGTTCCTCGATGGGTGGCTGGATCGCCCTGCTGGCGGCCCGCAAACTCGGTGGGCGGGTCGGGGCCCTGGTCGGCATCGCGGCGGCGCCGGATTTCACCGAGCGCGGCATGTGGGACGCCATGGCGCCCATTGAGCGCAGCGTGCTGGAGCGCGACGGCTTCCTGCGCGTGCCCAGCCCCTATGGCGCGGACCTGATCATCACCCGCGCCCTGATCGAGGATGGGCGGCAACACCTGCTGCTGGACGGCCCGATCCCGATCACCTGCCCGGTGCGCCTGCTGCAAGGCAAGCTCGACCTAGACGTGAATTGGGAGACGGCGCTGAAACTCTCGGACCGGCTGGAGAGCGCCGATGTGCGGGTGATCCTGCTCAAGGATGGCGAGCACCGGCTATCCCGGCCGGAGGATTTGGCGCTGCTAAAGGTGACGGTAGATGATTTGCTGGCGAATATTGCGTGACCCATAGCCTGGATTGAGCACAGCGAAATCCGGGTCCCCACGCCACGGAGGCCCCTTATGCTCAACCTCGATGCCTATTTCACCCGCATCGGCTACACCGGCCCACGCACGCCAAACCTTGCAACCGTGCAGGCAATCCACGCCCTGCACGCCGCCGCCATCCCTTTCGAAAATCTCGACCCTTTTCTTGGCCGCCCCGTCTCCGTCGATCTCGGCGACGTGCAGGACAAGCTGGTAGCGCGCAAACGCGGCGGCTATTGCTTCGAGCAGAACACATTGTTCCGCGCGGTGCTGGAAGCGCTCGGACTCTCCGTCACCACGCTGCTCGCCCGCGTCTATTGGAACATCCCGCCCGACGCGCCGACTCCGCCCCGCACGCATATGATCCTGCGTACGACGATCGACGGGCTGGACATCATCGCCGATGTGGGCTTTGGCGGGCATCTGCTGGCACACCCCTACGCGCTGCGCGCCGATAGTGAGCAGGAGGTCGGCCTCGCCACGCTGCGTCTGATCGATGAAGGCCCACAGCACCTGCTGCAGGTGCGCGGCGGTGACGACTGGCGCGCCATCTACCGCTTCACCCTCGAACCCGCTGCCCCGGTCGATATCGAACTGGCAAACTGGTTCACCGCGACACACCCAGAATCGCGTTTCCGTAAGTTGCTGATACTGCAACGGCTGTTGCCGGATGCGCGGCTGGTGCTGCTGAACCGCCACTTCACCCGCCGTTCGCCCGGCGGCAAAGCGGAGACTTCCCTGATTGCGGATGCGCCCGCGCTGGCGAAAGTGCTCGCCGCCGAATTCGGCATTGTCGCACCACCGGATGATGCCCAGGCCATCCTCGCCAAGCTACCGTCAGCCTGAAACCGGCGGTCGGCCGTGTCACCGATCTGAAATTTCAGGCAGCTTCCGCCGTCAGTTCGCGCCGGCTCTCCGGATAGATCATGCGCCCGGCAATCCCGACCCGAAGCGCGAGGTGTGTCGCATCGCCGATGCCGTCGAACAACGACCCCGGCAACTCTGCCAGTCCATCAGTCCAGCGCCAGCAATGTCCAGCTTCGTCGTGCTCAGCGCCATGCCAGCCTGCAACGCCATCTAGCAGAGTGTCGCTGGCCAGTATGACCTGTTCGCGCCCATCGGCACGGATCACGAGATGGCTGACGCAAAGTCCCAACATGCGCCCGTCAGTGCTGTGCTCGTCAATCAGCGCGGGCCTCGCCGCACGCGAGCGCAGACGCATCGGCCCTGCTGACAGGGAATCAGCCCAGAGCAGCGCTCCTTCATCCACCATCTCCGTCATCCCGGCCACATATTCGAGCGCCGCGTCGGGTTCATCGGACCAGACCAGGCCAAACTCGGCCTCGGCACGGGCGCTCAAGCGGGACCGGATCGCGGCAAGAGCCGGCCCGCCGACGCAAAGGGGTGCGCAGCCGCGGGTCGCATAGGCATTGTCCCAACCGGCGCCGATGAAATCCGGAACAAGCGAGACCGCGCCCATGTCGCCATTGGAAAATGCCGCGCGGTTGCCGGTGTCGAGATAGGATTCACATTCCAGCCCATTGGCCAGCACCACATCATGCGCCGCCAGCTCGATGTGGAAATAGGTGACAGACTTCACATCCTCCTGAACGATGCTCGCACCGTTGACCAGATGACGCACCGGCACCAACACCCCGTCGAGAAACACCGCATGATCGGGGGACAGCAGCAGATCGCGCGCTGGCCGTCCGGCCGCGATCGCATCGCGGCGCACACGAATTGGCAGGATGTCATTCCTACGTGGATGCGCCGTGCAGGACAGGTGCCGCACGCCGACCCACCGCACTTTCTGGCTTGCCCCTCCGATTGTGGAGACGACGTCTCCCTCCGACAGGTTCTCCACCGCGATCTCACCCCGCGGCGTGGCGATCAGCGTGCCCTGCGCGAAGCAAGCCACCACGAAATTCGCGGCATTCGCATCGCCGATCGTCGGTGGCCAGTTCGGATAGACAAAGGAAGCCAGGGTATTGAAGGCCGGCTCGTAGGGCGAGGCGCCCAACATCTGTGTCGGCGTCTCTGAACTCCGAAAGACGAAGGTCAGTGAATGACTTGGGGTGAGATTGGACCCGGCGAAGGGTGTGTAGAACTGAATGCCGTAGCCATCCGGCGTGGCTCCGAAATTGTGGGTGATCAGGCCGAACCAATTCGTCGGCATGGTGACAATATTGGGCGAGACCGTCATGAAATTGACGTCTGGCACATCGTCCCAGGCGAACCAGAATGTTGCGATACTCGCGCTCGCCGCCGTGTTCGTCAGGGTGATCGTGTATTCATAAGTCGTTGGATTGATTTGCGTATAGGTAAGATTGGCAGTTGCGCTATCGACCGTGCTGACGACCATGACCCATCCCCCGGTGCCGTTGCTGTCATGCGGCCCCGGTGACAAGACGCATCAGGAGGCAGGATTATTCCGGCGCAATCGGGAAGGCCAGGCCGCGCCCCGACTATTCCGTCGAACTGTCGAATACCCGGCCCGTCGGTGTCCCCGCCAAGGTGACGCGATACATGTCGCGCACCTGGTTCATGTCATAATCCACCGGCGCGAGATGAATCGTGCAGCGATTATCCCACATCACCAGATCCCCCAGATTCCACCGATGGCGATAGACAAATTCCGCCCGGATGGAATGGGCATACAGATAGTGCAGCAGCCCCCTGCTCTCTTCGACCGTCATGCCATGAATCCTGACAGTGACAGTCTCGTTGCAAAATATCCCCTTGCGGCCAGTCTCAGGATGCACACGTACCATCGGCTGGACGGTAGGCGGATATTCGATGCGCTCACGTGCTGCCTGCTCAGGCGGAATCCACGTGAGTTCAGGCGCCGCCAGGCGATCGTTCACAACCTCCAACCGATCGACGATACCGCGCAGCGTTGGTGATAGGCGCTCATAGGCCATGTAGGTGCTGGCAAAAAGAGTATCGCCACCAACGTCAGGCAACGCAGCGCAGTAGAGAAGCGAGCCCATCGGCGGCACACAGGCAAATGCGCTATCGGAGTGCCAGGTGCGCCCCACATTGCGTGAAATCGAGGGTTTGCCATCGACGACACGATTGGTGATGCGCACCACGCCAGGGCTGGCCGCATCGCGATAATGCTTCGTGAGGTTGAGCTCAATATCCCCAAAATTCCGGCTGAAGGCGACCTGCTGATCCGGGGTCAACTCGGCATTGGGAAAGACCAGAACTTGATGCTCGAGCCACGCGGCACGAATCGCGCCAATCGTCGCCTCACTCAGCGGCTTGGACACATCGACGCCGGTGACTTCGGCGCCAAGGGCATAGGACAGGCGTTTGACCTGGATATTCATGTTTCCACCGGATGACTTCTTATTAATCGGATGCGCGCTGCTCTACAGAGTTTTAAGGACATATCATTTCTGAAAGCCTAGCAGCCGGCCAAGCTTGTCCTTGTTATCGGCAGCGCCAGGGTTCGGTGCGACATACTGCTTTGGCAATTGCGCCGTCTCGTAGATCGTAAATCCGCCTGGGTCACTATTGAACACGGCATTTCCGTCCGGCGACATGATGTAATTGGCAAAGAGCCGCGCGGCATTTGGATGCTTCGCCTTATTGGGCGCCGTCAGAATGACCTGGAATTCGAGGCCGGTATTATAATCCGGCGTCACTGTGTCGACCGGCGCGCCCTTTTCGCGGACGGTCTGCGCCTGCGACGAAATCACGGGCAGGTGAATCGAGCCTTCTCCTGCACCCAATCCCTGCACAGCCGGAACCCCGCTATCGTAGTGCCGGCCGGATTGCATGGCCATCTGGGTGATGAAGGACTCGCCATATTTCTCCATGATCATCGTCCAGAACTCCATATAGGTTCCGGCATTGCGCGGATCGCCCAGGAGAATCTGTCCCTTGAATCCGGGCTTAAGCAGATCAGGCCAGTCCTTCGGATAATCGTTCTTCTTCAGGAGTTCGGTATTATAGGCGATCTGCCAAGGAGCAACCTGAACGACGGCCGTTGCACCGCGATTAAATTTCGCCGGAAACTGGCCGCTCGTGATCACAGGCAACCCGGCCTCCGAGACTGCCTGAACCCAGCCCTTCTTGATGCCGTCTTGCGCAAAGGTGACGGCGACACCACCGCCCGACAGCATGAAGTCCGCGGCGAAGTTATTCGATTCAGCTTCGCCTGCATAGCGCTGGAACAAAGGCCCGGACGTCAGTCGCACGAAACTGGACTTGATGCCGTATTTCTTTTCGAACGCCTCGGACAGGCGCTGTGCCACGGGCCCGTTCGAACTCCAGTAGAAGGTCAATA
>CANJOG010000022.1 GCA_947475475.1 Acetobacteraceae bacterium | reverse complement strand
GGACGTACCGTCACCGCGAACCACACAAATGGTCAGCCAGATACAGAAGCTATCCGACCACAAGTGATGAATTTCCGTAGCCTGCTAGCCTTGTTGTTTGAGCGGACGATTCAGACCTCCGGTGATTCCACCTTCGGTCATCGTGCGCTAGCCGACCAATCCGGCGGGAGCGGCGCGCACGGCGAACCAGGAATCGATTGCCCGCTTCATGCTGAGTGCCACCAGCCGCCTGTGCTCCGGCCGGCGCAGCGCCGTCTCGTCCTGCGGATTGGACAGAAAGCCCATTTCTAGCAGCACGCTTGGCACATCCGGGGCGCGCAGCACGGTAAAGGCAGCGTGCCGCGCCGGATTGGGCAGCAGCGGCAGGTCGCGGCCCAGGCTGCCAACCAGGCCACGCTGGATGCGCGCCGAACCGGCCCGTGTCTCCCGGCGCACCAGGCTGGCGAGGATTTTCGCCACTTCCGGCGGGGCTGAGGGTCCCTTGTAGCCGCGATTGGCGGCGTTTTCCCGAGCCGCCAGGGCTGCGGACTGGGCGTCGGACGCAGTATCTGCCAGCGTATAGACGCTGGCGCCGCGCACCGAATGGTTCGCCATGGCATCCGCATGCATCGAGACGAACAAGGCTGCCTGATGCCGCTGGGCCAGGCCGGCGCGGTCCTCCAGCGGGATGAAAACGTCGCGCGTGCGGGTCAACAGCACCCTGTATTGGCCCTCGGCCTCCAGCAGGCGCTTGAGTTCCTGGGCAGCGGCCAGGGTGATCTGCTTTTCATAGGCACCGCCAACGCCGATGGCGCCCGGATCGTGCCCGCCATGCCCCGGATCGAGCACAAGGAGAGGCTTAGGGCCTGATTTATCGTCTTTTTTTGCCGGTCCCCTACGTGCCTCCTGAACCCGTGCCTCCTGAAGCCGGGCCTCTTCGGCGTGGCGGCGAACCGCGGCCAGCACCGGGTCGGCGGCGGCCTCCGCGGAGCGGAGCGGCTGGAACAATGCAGCTCCTGCAGCGAGGCCGGGGACAAGTAGTCCCGCCTCGCTGGTGCGTCGCAGAAAATTGCGGCGTGAGAGCATCATGGAAACCGATCCTATCACAGAACTTCGGCTTTCGCAGCGTTGCAAGTGAAGACGGCTAGATTGTGGCAGCGTGGTTTCCACAATTCTTGGTTGCGTTCGGCGCGCAGCAGACAGGCGGTGTACCCTTCTGCTTGCTCTCGGCCGGTCTTTGCTTCATGGTCCATGCCACCCGCTGATCGGGCTGCCATTTCCGGGCGGCGCTGTCGCGGTGCTCCTAGTCCGAGGCGCTTCCCACAAGGGGGAGAGTTCAGTCCGGCCCGGGTCCGCCGCCTCCGCTTCCGCTGCCCGCCCATCGTAGCTCGTCATTTCGCACCGAACGTCCACCGCGTGGGCGCCAGGCGCGGGAATTGGGGGCCATCCGGCTGGCATCCGCCCGCCGGTCCAGGGCGCAGGGACCTCTCCCACCGGAGAAACCCCGTCGCGCCCAGCATAAACCATCCGGGACGGCATCCGATCGCGATGCCTCCACGCCGCCAGGGGAAAGGAAGACCGAGTCGTGCCAATCCGCCTTCACACAGGATTGAGCTTGCGTACCGGCCTTCTCCCATGCGTGGCAGTCGTCCAATCCCACACATTCGGCACCGGCCCCGCACCCAATGGCTTCGCGCCAGGGGCGCCCGCCGTGCCACGGAGTTTTCTGTTTAATGACCAAGCGCATGTTGATCGATGCCACGCACGCGGAAGAAACCCGCGTGGTGGTGCTGGACGGTAATCGGCTAGACGATTTCGACGTCGAGACCGCAAGTAAGAAGCAGCTCAAGGGGAATATCTATCTCGCCAAGGTTGTCCGCGTGGAGCCCAGTCTCCAGGCGGCCTTCGTCGAGTATGGCGGCAACCGTCACGGTTTCCTCGCCTTCAGCGAAATCCATCCCGATTATTACCAGATCCCTGTCGCCGACCGGCAACGCCTGCTCGACATGCAGGAAGAAGACGCCCGCGCCGAGGAAGAAGACGATGACGACGAGGCTGAGCGGCATACCCGCGCGCCGGTCATCGAAGGCCGCGCCGAGCCGGCGCCCCCTGCTGAAACCCTGTCTGGTGAAGGTCCGGAACTCGCCGGAGACGCGCTTCCCGCCGATGCCGGCGTCAATCCGGAATCTCTCCCAGAGGCGCACCAGCCCCAGGACGATGGCGCCGCCATTCCGGCGCTGCGCCAGGACGAGGTGATTCGCGGCCCGGTTCTGGATGCCGACTCGACTCAGGAGCCGATTCAGTCCGTGTCGGGCGAGTCGACTCGCGCCGAAGCCGCCGCCCAGCCGGCCGAATTCGGCGCCGATCTGGTGCCAGAAGCCGTCCAGCCCGAGGAAGTTTCCGCCGCCGACGCTGCCGAAACCGCCAGCTACCGCGACTCGACCGAGCGAGAGCCGGGCGATCGTGAGTCGGGCGACGAGGAATATTCCGACTCAAACCCCGATTCGCCCCCGCCCGAGACGGTGGGTGGCGAGACCGAGGAAGGCCGTGAACGCCGGCAGCCGCCGCGCTTCATGCGCAACTACAAGATTCAGGAAGTGATCCGCCGCCGGCAGATCATGTTGATCCAGGTCGTCAAGGAAGAGCGCGGCAGCAAGGGCGCGGCCCTGACCACCTATATCTCGCTTGCCGGCCGCTATTCCGTGCTGATGCCCAACTCGCCCCGCGGCGGCGGCATTTCCCGCAAGATCACCTCGGCCTCGGACCGCAAGCGGCTCAAGGAAGTGATGACGGAACTGGACATCCCCAAGGGGATGGGCCTGATCGTCCGTACCGCCGGTGCCCAGCGGCCGAAGCCCGAGATCAAGCGCGACTGCGAATATCTGCTGCGCCTGTGGGACGATATCCGCGAGCACACGATGCGCTCAGTCGCCCCGGCGCTGATCTATGAAGAAGCCAACCTGATCAAGCGCGCCATCCGCGACGTCTATTCCCGCGATATCGACGAAGTGCAGGTCGATGGCGAGGAAGGCTGGAAGGCCGCGCGCGATTTCATGCGCATGCTGATGCCCTCGCATGTGAAGAATGTGCATCTCTGGCGCGGGCCGCAGAAGCTGTTCTCCCAGGTGGAGACGCAGCTCGAATCCATGCTGTCGCCGACCGTGCAGCTGCGTTCCGGCGGGTACCTGGTCATCAACCAGGCCGAGGCTCTGGTTGCGATCGACGTGAACTCCGGCCGCTCGACGCGCGAGCGCAACATCGAGGAAACCGCGCTGCGGACCAACCTCGAAGCCGCCGAGGAGGTTGCTCGCCAGCTTCGCCTGCGCGATCTCGCCGGGCTGGTGGTCATCGACTTCATCGACATGGAGAGTCGCAAGAATAACGCGGCGGTCGAGCGCAAGATCAAGGAAGCGCTGAAATCCGACCGGGCACGCATCCAGGTCGGCCAGATCAGCCATTTCGGCCTGCTCGAAATGAGCCGCCAGCGCCTGCGTCCGTCGTTGGCCGAGACCAGTTTCATCGCCTGCCCGCATTGCGCCGGCACCGGCCTGGTTCGGAGCACCGACAGCGCGGCGATGCATGTGCTGCGTCAGGTCGAGGAGGAGGGGGCAAAACGCCGCGCCGCCGAAATCATCGTGCATGTTGCCGGGCAGATCGCGCTCTACATCCTCAACCAGAAGCGCGAATGGCTGTCCGAGATTGAGCAGCGCTTTGCCATGCGCGTTGCCTTCGAGCCGGATGCCACGCTGATGGCCCCGCAAATCCGCATCGATCGCATCCGCGCCGCGGTGCCGGCTGAGCATGGCGGGCCGATTTCGCAAGATACGTCCCGCGCACTTGCTGCCCCGGCGGTGGAGAATTTGCGCACGACGCAGCGCGACTCTGGGCCCGACGACTGGGCCGAAACTGATCAGCCGGACATTGAGCCAGCGCCGCGCGCCGAGCCTGTCGCGGCGGCTGCCGGGCCGCAGCCTGAAGCGCCGTCCGTTCCGGCCGCTGAAGCCGGCAGCCAGACACCGGTCACCGGCGAGGATGCCGAGCGTCGCCGTCGCCGCCGCCGTCGCCGCCGGCGGGGCGGGCGTCGGGACGAGCAGGGCAACCTGGTCGCCGATGCAAATGGCAATACGGACGACTCGGGTTCGGACGAAGACGACGAGTCCGAAGAGGGGGAGGGCGAGTCCTTCACGCCCAACGCCGCCGAGTCCGAATCGACCGAGACGGTCGGGGCGGCCGAGGATATCGAATCGGCCATCGCCGCCGAGCTCGCCACTGGCGCGGATGTCATTGTCCCGCCCGTGGCCGAGGACGAAACAGCCGCTGAGCGGGGCCGTCGTGGCCGCCGTGGCGGCCGTCGTCGCCGGCGCGATCCGGCCGATGAGGCTCCAATTGCTGAAGAACCCGTGATTCCGGCCTATGTCGGCCCGACTCCGGCTGATCCCTTTGGTGGCCAGGGCTTCGACATTTTCGACATCATCGAGGCCCAAGAAGCCCGCCTTGCCGCCGCTGCCGTGGCGTCGGCACGTGAGTCGGCGCCCGTGGCACAGGCTCCGGAGCCGGTCGCCGCGGTGGTTGCGGAGCCGATTCCCGCGGCTCCAGCCCTCGATTCCGCGCCTGACTCGGGCAGCGACTCGGTGGCACCCGCCGTGATCGAATCACGAACAGTGCCAGAAACCGAGTCGATTCCGCCGGCCCCTGTTGAAGCGACCCTGCTTGTCGAACCGGTGCAGCCGGAGCCTGTTCAAGCCGAACCGGCCAAGGCAGAGCCCGCTCAGCCGGAGGCGGTCGTGCCGGAACCGGAAGCGGAGTCCGCCCCGGCGATCAAGCCGACCTTGGTGGACGGCGAGCCGCCGGCCACCGAGCGCAAGCGGGGCTGGTGGCGCCGTTAAGGGCGCCGCGCTGTTGATGACGCGGCAGCGGTTTGCCGCCGGGGCGGTCGGGCTGTATGGTCCGCCGCCCGCGCGGTTCCGCCGACTGCCCCGTATTTTGAACCGACGCTGAGACGAAGCTGGAGCGAGACCGCACGTGGTCGATATCTTCGACGAAGTTGAGGAAGATCTCCGCTCGGACCGCGCGCGCGCGCTGGCCCGGCGGTATGGCGCGTTGGTCATCGCGCTCGCGGTGCTGGTGGTGATTGCCGCCGGCGCCTGGGAAGCCTGGCGTTGGTACAAGGCAAAGCAACGGGCCGAGGTCGCGACCGCTTATGTCGCGGCGATGCGACTGGAAGCTGGCAGCGATGCTGAGTCCAAGCTCAAGGCTCGCGCCGCCTATGACAAGGTCGCCGCCATGGGCAGCGACGGCTATCGCACGATTTCCCGCCTCCGCGAGGCCTCGCTTGCCGCCGATGCCGGCGACATGGAGCGGGCCAATGTCTTGTGGGACCAGGTTGCCGGCGACGGCGCCACCGATTCGCTCTATCGTGACCTGGCGGGCCTGGTCGCGGTACAGCGGCAAATCGACAAGGGCGATCCGAAGCAGCTGATGTCGCGGCTGACCCCTATGTTGAATGCTGAGAATCCCTGGAACGCTCTGGCGCGTGAAGCCCAGGCGCTGCTCCAGATGCGTGCCGGAGAGGTCGATTCGGCCCGCAAGACGCTGCGAGACCTGACCTCGGACGTGACAACGCCGACCGGCGTGCGTGGGCGAGCCAACCTCCTTCTGGCCAAGCTGGGTGATTGAAGAGCGATGCGCAGAATGACGAAAATCGGGCGCCGCGCCGCTCTTCTCGGCTCAATGGCCGCGCTGAGTGCCTGTTCGGCCTATGACTGGGCCACAGACCAGCTCGATGACTGGTTTGGCAGCACCAAGACCAAGTTGCCAGGCAAGCGCGAGTCCGTGACGGTATCGCGCAACGCGCTCGGAGCCTCGGCGACGGACCGCGGCCCTGTGGTGCTGCCGCCGCAAGTGGCCAATGCCGAGTGGACCCAGCAAGGCGGCAATGCCGCCCATGTGATCGGTAATTCGGCGGCCCCGTCCTCCATCAATGTTGCCTGGAAGGCCGAGATTGGCGAAGGTGCCGGCTATCGCCGCCGCCTGACCTCCCAGCCGATCGTTGCCGGTGGCATGGTCTTTACCTTCGATACCGATGCCGTGGTCTGCGCCTTCGATTTTGCCACCGGAAAGCGGGTCTGGACCATGCCGACCCAGGGCGAGAAGGACCGCAGCACCAATATCGGCGGCGGCATCTGCGCGGCCAATAACATGATCTATGTGTCGACCGGCCGTGCCGAATTGCTGGGGCTCGATGCGACCACCGGTGAAATCCGCTGGCGCCAGACGACCCAGATTCCCGCCCGCTCCGCCCCGACCTTTGCCGAGGGGCGCTTGTTCATGCAGACCTCGGACGACCGGTTCTGGTCGGCGTCGCCGACAAATGGCTTGCCGAGCTGGTCCTTTCAATCGCGTCCAATGCCGACCACGGTGCTGGGCTCCCCCGCCCCGGCCTATTCGGACAACATCGTCATCGGCGCCTTCCCCTCTGGCGAACTCGTGGCCTTCCGTGCCGCGACCGGCCAACCGCTCTGGACTGAAAACCTGATTTCCGCTGCTGGCCGCAACAGCGCCGTCGATTTGCCCAGCATCCATGGTTCGGTTGCCATCGATCGCGGCCGGGTCTTCGCCATTGGGCTGGGTGGCGTCTTGCTGAGCCTCGATCTGCGCACCGGGCGCCGGCTGTGGGAACGCCCGCTGGGCGGCATCAACAGCCCCTGGGTCGCTGGCGACTGGCTGTTTGTCATTGATGACGACCAGGTGGTCTCGGCTGTCCACCGCGATGATGGCGGACTGCGCTGGAGCACCGAATTGCCGCGTTGGGGCAACCCGGAGCGCAAGCGCGAGCCGATCAGCTGGTATGGGCCGGTCCTGGCTGGTGGACGGCTCATCGCCGTTGGCAGCACCGGCGAGGCTATGGCCATCAATCCGGTCACCGGCGAGGTCACCGGGACCCAGAAATTGTCGGGAGCCGCCTCCGTGGCTCCCATCGTGGTCGGTGGGACGGTGTTGATCCTCACCGATGACGGGACGCTCCTTGCCCTGCGATGACGGCAGCGCTCACCTGAAGGTATTCCAATGTTGCCGGTAGTAGCCATTGCCGGCCGGCCGAATGTCGGCAAGTCGACCTTGTTCAACCGCCTTGCCGGCCGCCGCGGCGCGCTGGTGGCCGATACGCCAGGGGTGACGCGCGACCGTAAGGAAGCCGACGCGATGCTGCGCGGCAAGATGGTGCGGCTGATCGACACGGCAGGCCTGGAAGAAGCAGCACCCGAGACACTCGCCGGGCGTATGCGGGCCAGTTCTGAGTCCGCCGTTGGTCAGTGCGATCTGGTGGTCTTCGTCGTCGATGCCCGAGCCGGCATCACTCCCGCCGATGCGCATTTCGCCGCCTGGCTGCGCCGCACTGGCAAGCCGGTGCTACTGGTCGCCAACAAGACCGAAGGCCGCAGCGGTGCTGCTGCCGCGCTGGAGGCCTATTCGCTCGGCCTCGGCACGCCGGTTGCCGTTTCCGCCGAGCATGGCGAGGGCCTGGCCGAACTGATGGCCGAAATCGCCGATCGCTTGCCGGAGACGCCGAAGGAGCCGGAAGAGGCGGGCGAAAAGCCGCTGAAACTTGCCATTGTCGGCCGCCCCAACGCGGGCAAGTCTACGCTGCTGAACCGCATTGTCGGCGAGGACCGGATGATCACCGGCCCCGAACCCGGCCTGACCCGCGATTCGGTCGCCGTGAGGATCAACGACGCCGAGGGGCTGGTCGAGCTGGTCGATACCGCCGGGCTGCGCAAGCGCGCCCGCGTCGAAGAGGCGCTGGAGAAGATGTCCGTCTCGGCCAGCATCGAGGCGCTGAAGATGGCCGAGGTAGTGGTCCTGGTGCTTGATGCCAATCGCGGCATGGAAGACCAGGATCTGCAGATCGCCCGGCTGGTCGAGCGCGAGGGCCGAGCCTGCGTCATTGCCCTGAACAAATGGGATTCGGTGCCTGACCGTGACGCGGCGCGCCGCGGGGTAGCGGACCGGCTGGAAGCCAGCCTGCACCAGATGAAGGGCATTCCTGTGGTCCCGATCTCTGCGCTGACTGGTGCCGGGATCGAGAAGCTGATGCCCGCCGTGCGCAGTGTTTGGCGTGTCTGGAACATCCGCATCCCGACCGGCGAGCTGAACCGTTGGTTCGAGCATGCCATCGCCCGCCATCCGCCGCCGCTGGTCGAAGGGCGCCGGCTCAAGCCGCGCTACATTACCCAGGCCAAGGCGCGCCCGCCCACTTTCGTCATGTTCGGCACCCGTGCCGAGCTGACGCCGGAAGACTGGCAGCGGTATCTGGTGAACTCGTTGCGGGAGACCTTCAAGCTGCCGGGAACGCCGATCCGGCTGCAATTGCGTGGGACCAAGAATCCCTTCGCGGAGTAGTTCGGCGGGCGTTTGGTGGCTGGCTTGCTCGGGCGTTGTAGGCGACCTAAAACCGACACAACTGACTGTTTTGTGGCGGTTTTAGCGATCTGCGTATACCGAGAAGAGGCTGGGTATATACAATGGGGCGGCTGGGCCTGTATGGTCCCGCCGATTTCGGCAAGGAGGCTGCTCAGTGCAATTGAACCGATCAGAGATGCTGCGTGCCTATCGGCAGATGCGTCTCATCCGCGAATTCGAAGAGCGTCTGCACATTGAAAACCGTACCGGTGAGATTGCAGGCTTCACACATCTCTATTCCGGTCAGGAAGCAGTCGCTGTCGGCGTCTGCGAAAACCTGAACAAGAGCGACTTTATCATCTCCACCCATCGCGGCCACGGGCATTGCATCGCCAAGGGTGGCGATGTGCCAAGCATGATGATGGAGATTTATGGCCGGCGCGACGGTCTGTGCAAAGGCCGCGGCGGCTCCATGCATATTGCTGATATCGAGCAGGGCATCCTGGGTGCCAACGGCATCGTCGGTGCCGGCTCGCCGATCGCTGTCGGTGCCGCGCTCGCCGCCAAGATCAAGAAGAATGGCGGCGTCGCCGTCTCCTTCATCGGCGATGGCGCCTCCAACCAGGGCACCGTGTTCGAAGCCATGAACATGGCCGTCGTGCTGAAGGTTCCCAAGATCTTCGCGTTCGAGAATAACGGCTATTCCGAACATACCGGTGCGCATTACGGCATCGGCGCGCCCGATATCGTCCAGCGCATCAAGAGCTTCGGCATGCCGGTCTTCGAGTATGACGGGTTCGATTTCTTCTCCGTCCATGAAGCCGCGCGCCAGGCCATCGACTATGCGCGTTCGGGCAATGGGCCAGCCGCGATCTATGGTGTGACCACGCGCTATTTCGGCCATTTCGAGGGCGATCCGCAGAACTATCGCGCCAAGGGTGAGGTGGAGATGTTCCGCACCGAAAAGGACTGCATGCTGCGCTTCCGCAAGATGGTTTCCGACGCGCAACTGCTCGATGTCGCTGAACTCGATGGGATCGATACCGAAGTGCTGGCGCTGATCGAGCAATCGGTCGTCAATGCCAAAGCCGCCCCGCCGCCGCCTCCCGAGACGGTCACTCAAGACGTCTACGTCAGCTACTGAACGTCATTTAAGCGGGGAGATTGGATTATGGCTGTCAAGACAATGCGCGACGCGATCAACGAAGCGCTGTTCATCGAAATGCGGCGCGACGGGCGTGTGATCGTGCTGGGTGAAGACGTCTCCGGCGGCGCCGGTGGCACGGGCATCCGTGACGCGGCCGGCGGCGTGTTCGGCGTCACCAAGGGCCTTTTTCCGGAATTCGGCGAAGATCGTGTGATTGACACGCCGATTTCCGAGAGTGCGATTATCGGCGCGGCCAATGGCGCCGCGCTTGCCGGGCTGCGTCCGGTGGCCGAAATCATGTTCGCCGACTTCATTGGCGTCTGTCTGGATCAGATCATGAACCAGGCGGCGAAGTTCAGGTACATGTTCGGCGGCAAGTGCGTCACGCCCATCGTGGTGCGCATGGCGATGGGCGCGGGTATGAACGCCGCAGGTCAACATTCGCAGACCATTTATCCGATGGTCACTTCCATCCCCGGCCTGAAGGTTGCGGTGCCGTCCAATCCAGCCGATGCGAAGGGCCTGCTCGCCACCGCCATCCGTGATGACGATCCAGTGATTTTCCTTGAACACAAGGCGCTTTATTCCCGTAAGGGCGAAGTGCCGGACGGCGAGTATCTCGTTCCCTTCGGCGTCGGCAGCACGACGCGCGAGGGCAAGGATGTGACGCTCGTCGCCATCGCCCGCATGGTCGGCTTTGCCGAGCGTGTGGCGGACAAGCTGGCCGCCGAGGGCATCACCTGCGACGTGATCGATCCGCGCACCACCTCGCCGCTGGACGAGGAGCTGATCCTGGAGAGCGTTGCCAATACCGGCCGTCTGGTGATCGTGGACGAATCCAATCCGCGCTGCTCGGTTGCCGCCGATATCTCTTCGATTGTTGCGGAGAAGGCCTTCTCCTATCTGAAGGCGCCGATCATCCCGGTGACCGCTCCGCACTCGCCCGTGCCCTTCGCGCGCGAACTGGAGCGCGTCTATGTGCCGAGCCCCGAGCGTATCGAGGCCGCCGTCCGCTCTGTGATGAAAGCAGGCTGATCCATCATGGCAAAAATCCACCCGATCACCATGCCAAAATGGGGCCTGGAGATGACCGAAGGCACAGTTGCGGCCTGGCATCTCGAGGAAGGCCAGGCGGTTGCCAAAGGCGCCCCCGTTCTCGATGTGGAGACGGCGAAGATCGTCAATGCCATGGAAGCCGATCAGGCGGGCGTGCTTGCCCGTCGCGTGGTGGCGCTCGGCTCGACGCTGCCGATCGGCGCTCTGCTCGCCGTGATCTCTGAGCCTGGCGTCAGTCCGGCCGAGATCGACAGCTTCGTCGCCGGGTTCAAGGCGATCGACGTGTCGATCGAGCCCAAGGATGACGCCCCTGCCGCCCCCGCGCCTGTCGCTGCGGCTCCCGCGGCCGCTGCTTCAGTCGCTGCCGCGCCCGTCCGTCCGGCGCTGTCGGATGCGGCGCTGGCCGATATCCGTGCCCGCAACGCCAATGCACATGCGACGCCAATCGCGCGCCGCATTGCCGACGAGGCCGGTATCGACCTCGCCACCGTGACCGGCTCGGGCCGAGGTGGCCGCATCGGCCAGACCGATGTGGAAGCCGCCCTCGCTGCCCAGCCGGCTGCGTCGGACGCCGCTCCCGCTGCCGCCGCGGCGCCGTCCG
Organism: Acetobacteraceae bacterium; assembly: GCA_947475475.1. Classification (GTDB taxonomy): domain Bacteria; phylum Pseudomonadota; class Alphaproteobacteria; order Acetobacterales; family Acetobacteraceae; genus CANJOG01. The sequence continues at coordinate 2,039 of CANJOG010000022.1, read as the reverse complement.
CCGCCGATCTGGACGCGATTCGTGCCCGCAATGCCACCGCGCATGCGACACCGATTGCCCGCCGGATCGCCGATGAGCATGGCATCGACCTTGCAACCGTCACTGGCACGGGCCGTGGCGGACGCATTGGCCAGACCGATGTGGAAGCTCTGGTGCCCGCCGTTGCCGCGCCTGCTGCCGAAGCGGCACCGGTTGCTCCGGCTGTTACCCCCAGCGCTCCCGCGCCCAGCGGCGACGCGGCTCCGGCCGGCCCGGCCGCGCGCAAGCTGGCGATGGAACTTGGCGTCGATCTGCGCAACGTGACGCCGACGGGCGAAAAGGGCCGTGCCACCCGCGAGGATGTGCAGGGCGCCGCTTCGTCGAAGTCTGCACCGGTGGCGTCTTCCGCTCCGGCGGTGGAGACTGAATACGTGCCCTTCACCGCCATGCGGAAGGCGATTGCCGGTGCGCTGTCGAAGTCCAAGCGTGACGTGCCGCACTACTACACGTCGATGGATATCGACATGGATGCGCTGCTGGCTCTGCGCATGCAGGCGAATAACCTTGGCCGGGGCAAGATTTCGGTCAATGACCTGATGATCAAGGCGTCGGCGATCGCGCTCGCACAGCAGCCGGACGTGAACGTGCAGGTCGATGAGGGCGGGGTGAAGCGCTTCCGTCAGATCGATATCAGCATGGCCGTGGCGATCGATGCCGGGCTGGTCACGCCGGTGATCCGCGATGCCGGGGCGCGCGATGTCTGGAATATCGGTGCGGAGGCCGTGCGTCTGGCGGCAGCTGCGCGTGACCGGTCGCTGAAGATGGATCAGCTGATGGGCGGCACGTTTACCATCTCCAATCTCGGTATGTTCGGCGTGCGCGACTTCTGCGCCATCATCAACGCGCCGCAGGGAGCCATCCTTGCACTTGGCGGCACGCGCCGCGAGGCGCGGGAGACCGCGTCTGGTGGCGTCGAATTCCGCTCGGTGATGACGGTCACACTCTCGGCCGACCATCGCGCCATCGACGGCGCGCTGGCAGCGAAATTCCTCGCCGCACTGAAGTCCGTGGTCGAAAAGCCGCTGCAAATATTGCTGGGCTAAACGCCTGAACTTTCGGAAAGGCCCGGATGCCCTGACAGGCATCCGGGCCTTTTTGCGTTCTGGCCGAATCGGCACCTTCTCGGGGGCGGTCCATTAACCCTTGAGGCAAGGATCTGTTAGTCCTCCCTCATTATTGTTGCCTAAAGGGTGTGTGGTTGCACGCATCCGCTCAATAAGAATAACGCCCTTCCGACTCGGATCGGCCCTGCACAGAGGTGCACAAACTGAATGATTCGCTGGCTCATTTGGGCTGTGACGGGCGTGATCCTTGCCGCGTCGCTGGCCCTGGCGCTTTTACTGTGGTCCATGCGTGAGCAGGCCCTGGAAGATGCTCGTCTGGGAAATCTCAATCTCGCAACCGTGCTGGCCGGCGAGATGGTTCGCAGCGTCCAGGGAATCGATCTCATTCTCCATGAGGCGGCCGATGCCGTTGGCGCCCATTCCGCCGGGCTGCATGAAGGGAAGACCGGGCACCTTCCGGGCCAGGATGTTGGGCTTCTGTTGCGGCATTTCGCTTCCCGTCTGACCCAGGCGGATGGGATCGACTTTTTTGCGGCCGATGGACGGCTCATTGCCGGAGCTATTGGCGCCGGAGCCAGTCTTCCGGACGAGGCCGTGACCGAGCTTGCCGGTCAAATTCGCTGTCAGGGTGCGTGCGCGGTTGCCATCAGCTGGCCGGTCCAGGTTCCCCACGGTGGTGAATGGATGGTGCTGGTCGCGCGCCCGGTTTTCGCAATGCCATCGCTTGGCGGCACGAGCGCCGAGCGGGAGGCTCCGGCCCCGGCCGAACCCCTACTGGGATTCATCGCGGCGCGCGTGCCGTTGCGCGTCTTTGATGCGACCTTTCGCACGATCCGGCTGCCGCACGCGGAAAGCTTCATGTTGGTTCGGGCAGACGGGCGGGTGCTGGTGCGTCACCCGCATGGTACGGGCCGGCTTGATGCAGCGCTGCCCCCG
>CANJOG010000021.1 GCA_947475475.1 Acetobacteraceae bacterium | reverse complement strand
GGTTTCCGTATGCGTCAGCACCATCGGCTGGGCTATCGGCGGCGCCTTGTCGATCATTTCCTGCATCTGCGCGCTATTCGCCCGGTTCTGCGCCGTGTAATCCTTTCCGAACAATGCGTGCACACTGTAGAGAGGGTCGATGATCCGCTGCATCAGGGGTGACAGGCGCTCATAGGCCATCGCCATGTTGGCAAAGATCGTGTTGCCGCCGACCTCGGGCGCTTCCCGGCAATAGAGCAGTGACGCCTCGGCCGGCCGCGCGGAGAATGACAGGTCCGAATGCCATTCTGTCCCGCGATTGATCGGCTCCGGCTTGTAACCATCGCCGCGCATATTGCTCAGCAGGTTGATCACCGGATAATCGGGATGTTGCTGGTAGTGGAACAGATACGGCTCCTGCGGGCCGAAATGCGCTGTGAACGCAATATGTTGCTCTGGCGTCAATCGCTGGTCCCGGAACAACAGGACCATATGTTCCAGCCAAGCGGCCCTGATCTCGGCGATCGCTTCCGCACTCATGGGTTGCGACAGATCGAGCCCTATGACTTCCGCGCCCAAGGCGTAGGACAGTTTGCGTAGATGCAGCGCCATGGAATCCCCATTCTTCTCGCCGGCACGCGTTCCCTCGCCTTGAGCCTGCCATGCAGTGAACGTCAGCAAAAGCCCCGGGCCGGATGCCCCAGGCAGGAAGCCCAAGCCGGGCACGCTCCATCTGGACAGGAAACGGGCGGAGTGCGAGTTTGCGGGCAATTCGGAGGCGAAAATCCGCCGTCGACTAAGCAAAATGGAGGAAACATGCGCAAGAGCATATTCATGGCCGCACTGGCCGTCGCACTGACCGCATCGCAGGCTGATGCGCAACTTGCCAAAAAGACTCTCACCCTCGGCGTGCTCAACGATCAGTCGAGCGTCTATGCCGATATGGGTGGGACCGGTTCGGTGCTGGCGGCGCGCATGGCGGTCGAGGATTTCGGCCCCACCGTTGCCGGTGCGAAGATCGAGCTCATCTTCGCCGATCACCAGCTCAAGCCGGATGTCGCTTCAGCGATCACCAATAAGTGGTTGCAGGATGACGGCGTCGATGCGGTCATCGATCTTGGCGCCGGCGGCCCCGCGACCGCCGCGCTGGACGTGGTCAAGAAATACAACAAGACGCTGCTGCTCTCGGCCTCGTCGCTAAACTACTTTACCGGCCCGGGCTGTGCGCCGCAGACCGTGCACTGGACATATGACAACTGGTCCATGGCGAATGCTACCGTAATCGAGAACATGCGCACCGGTGCCAAGCGCTGGTTTTTCCTGGTGCCCGACTACCGTTTTGGCTGGGACATGCAGGAAGTCATGACCGACATGGTCAAAAAGCTCGGCGGCGAAGTGGTCGGCGCCGTGCGGTACTCGCCGCGCACGCTCGATTATTCCTCCTTCCTGCTGCAGGCGCAGCAGAACAAGCCGGACGTGGTGGCGGTCATCGATGGCGGCGACAATCTCGCCCGCGCGATGAAGCAGGCACATGAATTCGAATTCGCCAAGGCCAAGATCCGCATGACCAGCCCAGTGGCTCAGCTCACTGACATCCACGCCATGGGGCTCGATGTTGCGCAGGGGCTGATCACCTCTGAATCCTACTATTGGGATCTTAACGAGGGCACCCGTAGCTTCGGCAAGCGCTTTGCCGCCCGCCGCGACGGCAAGATGCCGACCTCGATCCAGGCGGGCGTCTATTCGGTCGTGACCCATTATCTTGAGGCGGTGGCGGCGACGAATTCCACCGATGGCGATGTGGTGGTGCGCAAGATGAAGGCGACCAAGGGGACCGACAAACTGTTCGGCCAATATGAAATTCGCGCCGATGGCCGTGCCCTGCACAACCGCTACATCATGCGGGTGAAGACTCCCGCTGAATCGAAGGGGCCGTGGGATTATCTCGCCCAGGTCGCTGTCATTCCGGGCGACAAGGCCTATCTGCCGGTGTCAGAAGGCGGCTGCACCACGCTCGATAAAATGTGACCTGCTGACCGGTGCGGTGCGCTCCGGCGCATCGCACCATGTCAACCGCGCGCAGCGGCCACGAAGGCGCCGATACGCGCCGGGTCTTTCACACCGGGGGCGGATTCCACACCGGATGAGACATCCACACATGGCGCGCCGGTGCGCCGAACGGCCTCGGCGACATTACCAGGATTGAGCCCGCCGGCGAGCACCCAGGGGCCCGGCGCCTGCCACTCCGCCAGGATCGACCAGTCAAACACCGCCGCATTGCCGCCTGGCCGCGTGGCCCCGAGAGGCGCCTTTGCGTCGAGCAACAGCGTATCGGCGCCGTCCATATCGCGGGGCAGATCGTCAGGCGCAGAGACACCCACAGCCCACCAGACCGGCAGGCCAAAGCGTGCCCGCACATGACGTGCTCGTGCTGCATCTGTGTGAAGTTGCAGAATGTCGAGCGGGAGTTCGGCCAGGATGGCGGCGATCTCTTCATCCGAGGCATCGACAATCAGCCCGACGCGCTGTGGCCCGCCCGCATGGCGCGCCGAGAGCCGGGCCGCATCCGCCGCCGCGACATTGCGCGGCGAGCGAGCGAAGAAGACGAAGCCGACATAATCGGCGCCAGCCTGCACGGTCGCATCGAAACCCGCCGCGTCATTGATGCCGCAGATCTTGACCTTGGTCACGGGCGCACAAGCCTCTGGAGGAGGAAGTCAGGGCGCAGAAGGATGTTCCTCCGCGCGCTTGCTCAGCCGATTTCGCGTACCGGCTCGGTGATCATTTCGATATGGCCGGTGATCTGGCCACCATCTTCGACTTGCAGGCGGCGGCAGCGCGCGGTGCCCAGCACGCGGCCGGTGGCGCGCACGATCAGATTGCCGCGCACGGTCAGCGTGCCATCGATCAGGCCAGCGACTTCGGCATCCTCGACCTCGATCTCGCCTTTGAAAGTGCCGCCCGGGGAGACGGCAAGCTCGGTGGCGTGGATCATGGTCGCTTCGACAGTGCCTTCCACGACCAGGCGTTCGGCGTCCTGCACCACGCCCTGCAGGGAGATGCCACGGCCCACCACCAGCGTGCGGCGTTCACCACGCGCGGCCGGGCGGGCGCCGGGAAGGGCTGGGGCGAGCCCCGTATTGGGGTTGGCTGGGGCGGAGTTGGGGGACGGGGTGGCGGGCGTGTTCGGGAAGGGCGGACGGCCCATAGATGCCTCCTGTGAGGTTGCGGCGCTGGGCGCCTTGGGGGCGAACGGGTTGGGGCGGAACGGCGGCACGCCAAGCCCATTGTCGGCCGGAGCGGAGGTGGCTCCGGACGCGTGGGCAGCGTCATCCTGCCCGCGGCCGGGCAAGGGCAATTCGTCGTTCTTGTCCGGAATCTGGCTTCCGTCAGGCTTGCGGCGTTTGAACACGGGCGGCAGCACTTGCGCGCGTCCCTTTCAGTCGGTGGGTGGGTGGTCTTCTGGCGTAGCACCCACGCGCCGGGGCGGAAAGGCCCTATGCGGCTGCCTGCCAATCGTTGCGGTGCAGCACATGAACCATGGCGGCGGTGCCAAGCACGGGAACGAAGAGATTCAGCACCGGAACCAGCCCGGAAACCGCCAAAACCAGGCCCAAGGCAAGAACTTGGGGCCGGTGATACACAAAGGCGTGAATGGCCTGCGGGCGTGCCATTCGGCGCATGGCCACGGAGACAAACAGGCCGCGCCCCATCGCCCAGGCGGCGATGCCCCAACCAAGCAGCGCGCCGACGCCGGGGATCAGGATCGAGAGGATAAGTGCCAGCACCATGTAGCCAAGCACGCCCAGGCCGACGGCGATCCCATCCCAGCCCTGCGCCACGATCGAGGCGCCACGTGGTCCCGGCAGGCCGGGATAATAGCGCCGCTCCACCGCCTCCGAGATGCGGTCCGAATAGAGAGACGCAATCACAATGCCCACCGGGATGAAGAGCCAGAAGGCCGCCATCGCCGTCGCCATCACCCCGATCAGGCCAGCCAGCCAGTGCGGCAGGGTGAAGGCTGCATGGATGCCCCACCAGACCAGGGCGGCAACGGCGATGAAGGCCAGTGCGGAATAAACCACACTGCGCAGAACCACGCCCATGAAGACCGGATCGGCCATCTGTTCGAGCGCGCGAGCGATGGGGGACAGCAGACCGGACAGGGGAGAGCTCCGTGGCAATAGGTGTCGAGATTCGGCTTAACCAAGGTTGCCGGAACAAAACGCGGATGCTAGCCGGGCCGCGAGCGCCTTCAGGCGCGGCACAGAAGGGCGATTACCATGAGCGACGCGGATTTCGATATCCTTGGCATCGGCAATGCGATTGTCGACGTGCTGGCACGGTCCGACGAGGCCTTTCTCTCGCGCCATGACATGCACAAGGGCGGCATGGCCCTGATCGATACCGACCAGGCCGAGGCGATCTATGCCGCCATGCCGCCGGGTATCGAGAGCAGCGGCGGCTCGGTCGCCAATAGCTGCGCGGTGGCCTCTGCCCTCGGCGCCAAGGTTGCCTTTATCGGCCGCGTCGCCGAGGACACGCTCGGCCAGGCCTTCCGCCATGACATAACCCGCGCCGGCGTGCATTTCCCGACCGCACCGTCCACCGGCGGGCTGCCGACCGCGCGCTGCCTGATCCTGGTGACGCCGGACGGCCAGCGCACCATGAACACCTATCTCGGCGCCTGCGTCTCACTCGGGCCGGATGATGTTGACGCCGCCCTCGTAGGCCGCGCCAAGGTCACATACCTCGAAGGCTATCTCTTCGATCCGCCGGAAGCCCAGCGCGCCTTCCACCGCGCCGCCGAGGCCGCCCATGCGGCGGGACGGCAGGTCGCACTCTCTCTGTCGGACGCATTCTGCGTGCATCGCCATCGCGCCGCCTTCCTGGAGCTGATCCGCAACGGCGTGGACATCCTGTTCGCCAATGAGGCGGAAATCACCGCGCTCTATGAGGTGAACACGGTGGAGGAGGCGCTGGCGAAAGTGGCCGGCGATGTCACCCTCGCGGCAGTGACGCTGAGCGAGCAGGGCAGCACCATCGTGCAGGGCGCGGAGCGCGTGCGCATCACCCCGGCCCCGGCGCGGGTGGTGGATACGACCGGTGCGGGCGATGCCTATGCCGCCGGCTTCCTCGCCGCCTATACGCGCGGCCGTCCGCTCTCCGTCTGTGGTCGCCTCGGCAGCCTGGCGGCGGCGGAGGTGATTGGGCATTTCGGTGCCCGCCCGCAAAGCGATTTCAGCCGTATGGCGGATGCCGCCGAGGGCTGATCGACACGCCGGCCCGCCGGATCACGCCAGGCCGATTGCACGGGCCGCCGCGGCACCTTCTGCCGCGGCGCTCAGCACCTGCCCGTCATAGCCGGCGCGCACTGCACCCACGGCATAGAGCCGGGGCAGGCTGGAGCGTAGGGCCACATCGGTGATCACCCGCCCATCGGCCGCGAGATCGACGCCCGGCGGCAGCAGCGACGTATGCGGGGTGGTGCCGATCAACGGGAAGATGCCGTCGCAGTCCATCATGCGTTCATCACCGCTCTGCGTGTCGCGCACACGCACGGACTGGACAACGCCCTCGCCAATGATCTCGACGATTTCCGTGTCCCACTCGAAAACGATATTGTTGCAGGCCTCGGCACGATCGATCCAGTTCCGGCGGGCGCGCAGAGTGTCGCGCACCAGGACGCTCACCTGCGCCGCCATGGCGGCGAGATGCACCGCCTCCTGCATCGCGGCATCGCCGCCGCCGACCACCAGCACATTCTTACCGCGATAGAGAGGGCCGTCGCAGCTCGCGCAATGCGAAATGCCGCGCCCTTCCAGCCGATCCTCGCCGGGAACACCAAGTTTGCGCGGCACGCCGCCGGTGGCGAGGATCACATGGCCCGCGCGCTGCGCCCAACCCTGGAAAGGGATGCGAAAACCTTGCGGCTGGATCTCGATCTTTCCCGCCGCTTCAAGAACAAGCTGCACGCCGGCTTCACGGCAAGCATCCATCAGATCGGTGGAAAGCCCCACGCCTGATTGGCCGGGTGAGGCCGGAAAGCCGGCAATGTGATCGATATTGGCGACCTGGCCGCCGAACTGAATTGCACCCTCGGCGAGAGCCACGGAAAGACCGTATTGCGCCGCATGCCAGGCCGCGGTGAGTCCGGCGATGCCGCCGCCAATGACCAACACATCGACCGAATCGCGCCGGGGAGCCTGCATCCTGTTTCGTCCCAAAACTTCCGCCCCTCCCACAAGGGGCTCAACAAATCGGGCCGGCAGGTTGCCCCGCCGGCCCGTCTGAAAACCTAATCGTCTCCATCCCGCCGGACAAGCCGGCAGGATGACGCCACAATCAGATTACTGAGTGCCGAGCAGCTGGAACTTGCCGCCCTTCACTTCGAGAATCACGAGGCCAGTATGCGGAATGCTCTCGGCGTCACGGCTGTAGAGACCCGTGCCCATCACCACCGGAATGTCCTTCTCGTTGGCGTACTGATCGCGAATCGCTTCGCGGGTCGGGTTCGGCATCGTGTTCTTCACCGCATTGGCAAAGACGTACATCAGCGAATGGCCCATCGCGGAGAAGTTGTTGGCATCGCGGCCGGTTTCCTTCTTGAAGGCCTCATCGAAGGCCTTCGCGCGCGGGAACGCGCCGCCCGGCGCCCAGTCGGCGTTCAGCAGCACGCCTTCGACAGCCGCACCACCGAACTGGACCAGTTCCGGCGTCGCCATGCCGGTATGGCCAATGATCTTCGCCTTGGAGCTGAGGCCAGCAGTCTTGAGCTGGGCGATCAGATTGCCCGCCAGCGGCGCCTGGGTGAGGACCAGCACGCAGTCCACATTCTCGCCAACAATGCGTGTCGACAGAGCGGAGAAGTCGTTGTCCGTGCTCTTGACGCCGACGGGTGTAATGATCGTGACGCCCTTCTTCTTGAGCTCGCCGGTCATGACGTCGTTAAGTTCAACATAGGCGCTGTTATCGGCCAGATAGACCGAGGCGCAGCGCTTCACGTTGAGCTTCGAGAAGGCGTATTCGGCGAGCAGCGGCATCGTCACCTGGGCCGGCTGCGAGGAGATGAAGGTGTACGGCCCACGCGTGGCGACCGAGTTGGTCAGCGGATGAATCGGAATCTTCCGCTCGGTCGCGATCGGCGTGGCAACGGCCACGGTCGGCGCGATGGTCGGGCCGAGAATGGAGAGAACCTTCGGGTCCGACGCGTAGCGGCTCACCAGCGTGATGGTCTGCGCACGATCGGATGCGTCATCGGCCACTTCATAGACGACCTTGTTGCCAGCGCCGAGGAAGCCGGTCTTGTTGATCTCCTCAGCCGCGAACTTCATGCCAGCCGCCGCATCAGTGCCGGCGAAGGCGCCCGGGCCGGTGAGGGCCTGCATGATGATGACCTTGTAGTCCTCGGCCTTGACAGGCGCAGTCACGGCCAAGGCAAGCGCCATAGCGGCGCCACCGAGCTTCCAGAACTTTGAAATCATTGGATAACCTCCCAGCTTCAAACGCGCGTTCCGGACTCTCCGTATACGCGGGACAGCGCTGCGTATATCATGTGCCGGTTGCCAATGCACGGGGCTCCGGGCCAAAAACCCTGCATGGCAAATTTATCGTCAGAGATTACCGTCGGCCCCGCCGCACTCTCACCCCTGACCCAGGCCCCGCCGCATGTGCCGGAGGCTCTGATATTCGATTTCGACTATTTCAACGCGCCAGAACTGGCGCACGAGCCGCATCGCAATGCGCTCATCCTGCACGATAAGGCGCCGCCCATCTTCTGGTCGCGCCGCAATGGCGGGCACTGGATCGTCACCCGCGCGGCGCCCGCCTTGGCCATGCTGCAACGGCCGGACCTGTTTCCCTCCGACCCGCGCTACAACCCCGGCGCCCGCACGCCGCGCACCCTGCCGAACCTGTCCGACCCGCCCGAACACACCGAGTATCGGCGCATCCTCAACAAGTGGTTCGCACCGGGTGCCATGGCGGCGATGGAGCCGGAAATTCGCGCCCTGGCGATCGAACTGATCGAGGAGTTGCGCCCGCGCGGCGAATCCGAATTCCTGCGCGACATCGCCAAGCAATTCCCGATCGTGATCTTCCTCCGCCTGGTCGGCGCGCCGCTGGAAGACCGTGAGATGCTCTGCGTCTGGGCCGAACGCGCCGTCCGCGCACCGGAGCGTGCCGAACGTGACGCCGTCGGGCGGGACATGCTCGCTTATGTGCGCAAGCTTTTTGATGAGCGCCGGCGCAATCCCGGCCCCGATCTGCTCAGCCGCCTGCTCGCCGCGACCATCGATGGCCGGTCACTGACCCAGGCTGAACTGGACGGCATCGGCCTGTTGCTGTTCCTCGGCGGCCTCGACACCGTCGCTTCCGTGCTGACCTTCACCATGGCCTATCTTGCCACCCATCCGGCGGATTACGCGCGTCTGGTCGCGGACCGTGGGCTCATTGGCCGCGCCTTGGAAGAATTGCTGCGCGTGCATGGCGTCGGCACGATCGAACGTGGCGTGAAAGAAGAAGTCACATTCGAAGGAGTGGACTTCAAACCGGGCGAACGGGTGTCCTTCATGCTCGGTCTCTACGGCATGGATATTCCGGAAATCGATGATCCGCTCACGGTAGATCTGGATCGCGAAATCAGCCGGCATCTCATTTTCGGCGCTGGCCCGCATCGCTGCCTGGGCTCGCATCTCGCCCGCGTCGAAATCCGCGTGTTTCTCGAAGAATGGTGCGCGCGCATTCCGCATTTCGGGATCGCGCCCGGCAAGCAGGTGCGCACAATGGGCGGAATCGTCTGGTCGCCGGTGGATATGCCGCTGGTTTGGCCACAATAGAATGCAAACGCGGCGCCGGGGAATGTCCGGCGCCGCGCAGCTTTTAGCCCTCGCCCCTTATTGCAGGCCGAGAAGTTCGAACTTGCCGTCCTTCACCTGCAGCACCACCATTCCGGTGTGGGGGATGCGGTCTGCATCACGGGAATATAGGCCCGTGCCCATCACGACAGGCACATCTTTCGTCTGAGCCAGTTGCTCACGCACGGAATCACGCGTCGGGTTCGCACCGGCGCCCTTGATCGCCGTTGCCGCCACATACATCAGCGAATGGCCCATGGCGCTGTAATTGTCCGGGGCGCGGCCGGTCTTCTTGCGGTAATTCTCGTCAAACTCCTTGGCGCGCGGGAAAGCGCCGCCCGGCGCCCAATCCGCATTGAAGACAAGGCCCTCGACCGCGGCACCGCCGAACTTGATCAGATCGGGCGTCGCCAGGCCGGACTGGCCGATCATTTTCACGCTCGCGGGCAGCCCGGCCGTGCGCAATTGCGCGGCGACATTGCCGGCCACTGGCGCATTGCTGAAGAAGGTCACGCAATCCGGCTTGGCGGCGACAATGCGTGTTGCCAGCGCGGAGAAATCAGTCTCCGAACTGCGCACGCCGACGCTCTCGATCATCTGCACGCCGCGCTTCTCGACGAGTTCCTTGAAGATGCGATGCAGATCGACATAGGATTCATTGTCCTGCAGATACATCGCCGCGCAACGCTTCACACCGAGCTTTTCGGCCGTGAACTGCGCGAGCAAAGGCATGGTCACCGTCGGTGGCTGCGAGGAGATGAAGGCGAACGGGCCAGCCGCCAGCACCGCCAGCGTATTGGCGAGCGGATGCACCACGATCTTGCGTTCATTGGCGACCTGGGCTGCCGGCACCGCCGTCGGGCCAATAGTCGGGCCAAGGATCATCAGCACGCGCGGATCAACCGCGTAGCGCGACACCAGCGTCACCGCCTGCGCGCGATCCGAGGCATCGTCCTCGACCATGATATTGAGCTTATTGCCCGGGCCCATGAAGCCGCTGGCGTTGATTTCTTCGGCTGCCACTTTCATGCCGGATGCCGCCTCCGCACCTGCGAAAGCGCCAACACCCGTCAGGGCCTGTAGCACCACGACGGTATAATCAGCAGCCTTCGCCGATGCCACGACCATGGTGGTCACCAGCACGGCAGCAGCGCCGCACAACAGCAATTTACGCATTCGCAATATCTCCCAGAATTGGTTGTTCACGCACGCCTGCCGACGTCCCCGTCGGCAACCTCAGGCGGGGACCAGCCCAGCAATATGTCGCGCCGCCAGATAGCCAAACACCAGTCCCGGACCGAGCGTGCCGCCCGCACCCGGATAGGCACCGGCAAAGACGCTCAGTGCATCATTGCCGACGGCATACAGACCGTCCACCGGCGTGCCAGCCGCGGTAATCACCTGCGCCATCTCATTGGTGCGCAGCCCGGCGAAAGTGCCGATCTCACCCGGGACAACCCGCACGGCAAAGAACGGCGCCTCCGTCAGGGGTGCCAGGCAGGGATTTGGTTTGTGCTCGTCATCGCCTTGCGAAAGATCATAGCTGCGTGAGCCACGTCCGAAAGCAGGGTCCTCACCACGTGCCGCGTTCTGGCTGAAGTCACGCACCGTCGCATCCAGAACTGCTGGATCGATGCTCAATTGTTCCGCCAGATCGGCCAGACTGCGCCCTTTGATCACATAGCCGGAGCGCAGATGCTGGCGGTACGGCACGGGATAGGATTTGGCAAAACCGATGCCGAAGCGCCGCACGGCTTTCCAGTCGCCGATCAGCCAGCACGCCGCCTCCTCCTGACCTTCGCAGGCGGCGACGAGATGCTGGACGAAATCGTGGTAAGAGTCCGATTCATTATCGAAACGACTGCCATCTTTCAGCACGCAGATGAAACCTGGCTTCTGCCGGTCATTCAGATGCGGCCAGACCCCCGCGGGTCCGGAGATGCGCGGATTGACGGAGACCGGCATCCAGGCACCCTGCGTCGTGACGTGATTGCTGAAGATACCCCCGACGGATTCCGCCAGCCGGATGCCATCGCCTGTATTTCCCATGGGTGTCGGCGTACGCAGATTGGCCGACACGGAAGCCACCGGATATGTCGCGCGCCGACGCGCATCATCGCCGGGATAGCCGCCGGCGGCGAGCACCACGGCACGCGCGGCCTGCACGCGCATGTCGCGACGCGGCGTCCGCACGACGGCGCCACACACGCGCCCGTCCTGCTCGATCAGGCTTGCCGCCGGCGAGGACAGCCAGAGGGGGATTTTCAGATCGAAGAAGGTCTTTGCCAGACGCGCCACCAAAGCGCGGCCATTATAGAGATTCTCCGCATGGCCATGCCTGAGCACATCGAGCACATGCGCGCCGATCATCCCCACCGTGTAGAGAAAGGATTTCAGCGACGTGCCCGCGCGCAGCAGGTTCTTCATGCGCGGACCATTCAGCGAGCCAAACGCGATACCGAGAAACAGCGTCTGCGGCAACTGGCCCTTCAGCGTGGCATAGTGCTTGCCAAGTTTGCTGGCCTGGTAATCGAACGGCCGGATCGAGCGGACAACGGAGGCCTGTTCGCTCTCGCAGCGGTAATCTGGATAATGCACCGCGTGCAATTTCAGCTCGGTCTCGCGCTCGAGGAAATCCACCGCCTCGGTGCCATAGCGCAGATAGGTATCCACCCGCGATAGCTCGATAAAATTCCCCGCCTCACTCTGGAGATAGCGGCGCGCGCGATCAGTGTCGTCCGCGACGCCGAGTTTCTCCGCGAGGGCCGCGGAATGTCGGTTGCCGGGAATCCACATCGTGCCGCCGGATGTCGCGGTGGTGCCGCCATAGACCGGCTCCTTCTCCACCAGTAACACGCGCAGCCCGGCCTTGGCCGCGGTGATCGCAGCGGTCAGTCCCGCCACGCCGCTGCCGATGACCAGAACATCGCAGTGATAGGTTCCGGGTTCGGCCATTGGGGACTCCTTCCTGGGTGTCACGCTCTGCATCAACCGGGGCGAATCAGCCGGGACGGGTCACCAGGCCGATCGGCGCGCTGTCCGCGATACGCTGCCACAGCGCCCGGTGACGGCGCACGGCGATCTTCCAGACATTGCCCTGGCGCACCATCTCGTCATCATAGCGCAGGCCGCGTTCAATGATCTTCTCGCCCGTATTGGCCTGGATGACCGAAAATGTGGTGCTCTGCGCCCGCGTGCCATCGATGCGGATGGTGATGTTGGAGACGCCATGGGTGGAATTGACCATTTTGCCGGCAATGCCGAGCAGCGAGTCGGCGATAACCGAAGCGCCCTTGGTCGTATTCTCGTCCGGCGTGCCGCATTGATAGGTGGCGATGGCATCTTCGGTGAAGCAGGCGATCAGGAATTCCCGGTCGCGCAAATCCACCGCGGCGTAATAATCCTCCAGCGCCGCGCGGATGCGGACATGGTCGAGCACTTCGGCATCGGTCATCACATTTCTCCCGTTACTTTTCTCTTTGGCTGCCGGTGCGCCGGCCTGAGTCGGGAGCAGTGTAGTGGATGGTCGCACCGAAATGAAACCGGCGATCCACTATTGCAGCTTGGGCATACCGATCCCGCTGGCCGGCACCTCATGCTGCCAGAGCGGGGAATGCCGGCGGGTGGCGATCTTCCAGGCTTCGCCCTGCTTCACCAGCTCGTCATCATAGCGCAGGCCACGCACGACGATGTGGTCGCCACCATTGGCATGCACGACGGCGAAGGTCGTGCTGGCCGCGCGATCACCTTCAATACGAATAGTGATATTGGAAACACTATGATTGGAACTGGCAAAGAGGGCCGCCCGCTTGACCAGCATCCCGCACATTTTCGCACCCCCTTGCGACGGGCGGGCATCTGGTGTGCCGGCATTGTAAATGGCCTCGGCATCCTCGGTGAAACAGGTCAGCAGGAAGGCGAGGTCACGCTGGTCGATGGCGGAGAAGTAGTTCCCCAGCACGGCGCGGATGCGGACATGGTCGGCGATTTCGGCATCGGTCATCTGGACTCTCCCCCGCGCGCCTCTGCCGGCGCGTTCACCGGGTAAGCCTAACCACGATTGCCGGAAGCGCAATCCGCCACATCACCCCGCCATGAAGGCGCTCACCGCGGCCACAAACGCAGCCGGCGCATCACGGAACACGAAATGCGAGGCGCCCGGGATGCGCACACGCCGCGCGCCGGGCAGCACGATTTCCAGCGCGTCCTGCATGGCGGGAAAGATCGCGGGCGAGTCAGCGCCTTCGATCAGCAGCGTCGGGATCGCATAGCCAGAAAGGTCGTCCCGAGTTACCGGCACGTCGCGCGAGGCGAGCAAAGCCGGCAGGGTCTGCACATTCCGCCGCAACATGGCGCGCGTGTCTTCCGGCCCCTTCGCCCAGGCTCCCTCCCG
>CANJOG010000020.1 GCA_947475475.1 Acetobacteraceae bacterium | reverse complement strand
TGATGAGTTTGAACCCAAACTCATCACGCTCAAAACTATCACGCGGGAGTGGGAGAATGCATCCGCGGTTTGGTGAAATTGGCGCTCCGGCCCCGTCAGATCCCGTCCGGCCGGCGCGCCTTCATGCGCCGCATGCCGGAAATCCAGCGGTCATAATCGGCGGATTTGCGGCGCATATACTCCAGCACCTGCGGATGCGGCAGGATCAGGAAGCGCCCGTCCGCGATGGAGGCGGCGACGTCATTGGCGACATCCTCCGGCGCCAGCATGCCATCGACCGAGCTGGGCCCGTCTTCCAACCCGGCGGTCATTGGCGTGCGCACGGCTTGCGGCGCGAGCACGGAGATGGCGACGCCCGGGCCGCCCGGTTCCTTCGGCCCGTATTTGATGGCGAGGAATTCTCCAAGCCCGACGGCGGCGTGCTTGGTGGTGGCGTAGCTGGCCGAGTTCAGATGGGTGAGCACGCCAGCCGCCGAGGCGGTGATGACGAAGGCGCCGGCGCCGCGTGCCGCCATGCCCGGCAGAATGGCGCGGGCAGCGTGGACATGAGCCATGACGTGGAGGTTCCAATTCAGCGCCCATTCGGCGTCCGGCGCCTCTTCGCCACCGGCGCAATAGATGCCGGCATTGGAGACGAAGATGCCGATTTCACCGAGCTGTTCCTGGGCCGCAGCGATCATTGTGGCGATGGCGGCGCCGTCGGTGGCGTCGCAGGGCAGGGCCAGGGCGCCGAGTTCGGTGGCGGTGCGGGTGAGCCGCTCGCCCGGCAGGTCGGCAATCGCCACGCCGCGCGCGCCGCCGGCGATCAGGCGGGCGGCGATGGCGCGGCCGATGCCGCTGGCGCCTCCGGTGACGATACAGGCCGCGCCGGTGATGTCCATGCGATCGGTGCTTTCGTTGGTTTGTCCGAAATCAGGATAGCCGGATCGACGTCTGGCGTGAATCCGGTGTTACCTTGTTGCCACGTCCGGCGAACAGACCATCTGAGAGCGGATAGGAACGAGGAGACGACCCATGACGGACGATGCCAAGATTTTCCCGGTGAGCAAGACCGAGCAGGAATGGCGCAATCTCCTGACCCCGGAGCAATTCCGCGTGCTGCGTGGTCATGGCACCGAGCGCCCGGGCAGTTGCGCGCTGAATTACGAGAAAAGGCGCGGCACCTTTGCCTGCGCGGGCTGCGGCACCAAGCTCTTCACCAACGGTACCAAGTTCGAGAGCGGCACCGGCTGGCCGAGCTTCAACGATCCGCTGCCAGATGCCGTGGAGACCACCACGGATAAGAGCCTCTTCATGGTGCGCACCGAAGTGCACTGCGCCCAATGTGGCGGCCATCTAGGGCATGTGTTCCCCGATGGGCCGAAACCGACAGGGCTGCGTTATTGCATGAACGGGGTCGCAATGAATTTCACGCCTGAGGAGGGCGAAGTGTGATGCGCCGGGCCTGATTTTGCGGCACTGTCGGGAAATCTTACAGTCGCGGAGTTATCAACAGGCCGGGTTAGGCTAGTTTATGCCCGATTTAGGCCTGTTTCGGACGTCTGTGTCAGGAATCTTTACAGTGGCGTGACCCGCGGAACCTTATGGCGTTGAATTAACTATAACTTCATTCTTGGCACGATGATTGCTCTACCTTTTGCAGGTTTCCGGCTTGGGGGTAGGGGCCAAAATGTCCGCAACTCTGTCTCAACTTGTTCTTGGACTGCTCGCCCTGGGGGTGTGGCTGAGTGCTGGCGTGGCGCTGGCACGGCGGATGCGCGATCTGGCCTGACACGTCAGGGTCGCGGCGATTCCATTCAGCCGCGTTGGTGAGTCTACCTGATCGTTAAACGGAGTTGCCCCGGTACCTGACGTTCGCCGCCCGAGATTCGGCACGGGAATCCCAAGACTCTCTATTCCGTCGGCATTGCCATGATGCCATCCGCCAGGGCGTGGGTGGCGATGCATTGCGCAAGCTGAACCGTTTCGATCAATTCCTCCACGCGCGCGCCATAACGCAGCGCCTCGGCAGCATGGCGGCGCATGCCGTCCTGGTCCGCCAAAGCCGGGCTCGCGGCGCAGGCGAGGTGGAGCAGGGCGCGGGATTTGGCGTCGAGCCCTGGCCCTTCCATGTCCCATGCCTCCTCCGGCCAGGCGGTTCCATACTCGGCAATGCGGGCGCGATACGCCGCCGCCGGGGCGGGGGGCAGCGCGTGCCCGGCTTCGGTGGCTGCCTGGAGCACGATGGACAGCGCCGCATCCACGCCGCGAAAACTGGCGGCAGTGGCGATTTCCAGCGTCTCGATCACCTGGCGGCGGCTCGCCCCCTGCTCGATGGCGACGCGGGCATGGATGCCGGCGCCGCGTGGGTAGAGATGCGTGACCACAGAATCGACGGCCACCCAGACCAGATGCTGGAAGCTGGAGCCGAGCACGGAGGTGGCGCGGATTGCCTCCAACATGTGGTGGATGCGGCGCAGCGATTCCGGCGCCTCCTCCAGCAGCCGCTCCCACCAGCCGCCAAAGGGACCGTCATAGCTCTGCATGATCTCGGCCTTGAGGGCGGCGCGCCTGGTATCCATGGCGGTTTCCTTGCTGGGGTTAGCGCACGATGACCGAAGGTGGAATCACCAGAGGTCTGAATCGTCCGCTCTAACGTGCGGCCCGCGCCGCGCAAGCGCGCAGACGGGCAGTGGCTTTCTCTTCTGAACCACCATCCCAGGCGAGCAAGGCAGCGCGGGCGGCATCCTCCACGCGCTCGGCGGTGATGCGTGGTCGGCCGGCATCGCGCGTGGCGGGGAAGATCAGCACGGTGGCGCGGGGGACGGCATAGCGGCGGATGGTTTCGCGGTAATTGGCGGGCTCGCTTTCGCGGCCGAGCAGGGCGCCGTTCAGGGCAATCGAACCCTCGGCGATGCGGTTGGCGGGCGCGGTGTCGCCGATGATGCCGAGCACCGGCCGCTCCATCCCGTCGCGCCAGGCAACAACGGCATCGCCCACGCGCACGCCGCGCTGGCGGAAACCGTTTTCGCCGCCTTGCAGGAAAAGCATCGGGACGGCCAGCGCGTCGGCATAGGAATCCAGCCCGCAGACACCGGCGATACGCGGATCGGCGAGTGCGATGGCGGAGATCAGGAAGGCCTGGCCGATGACGGGCACTTCCGGACAGATGCGTCCATCCGGCGCGCGGGCGATCACTGCGGCGGAGAGGCTGGTGTCGCGGACCAGCGATTCGGCCCAGTCGCGCTCTCGCGCCTCGCGGAGTTTGGCGTAGCGGGCGGCGCGGGCTGGCTCGTCGAGGCCGCGGCAGGCGCCCTCCATGGCGTGGCAGAGACGGTTGAGCGCGAATGCCTCGCCCTCGGGGTCGTCCAGCGAATAGGAGCGGCTGGTGCCATCGGTGTTGACATTGAGCGGGGCGGTGAAAAGGAGGGCGAATTTGTCGCCCAGGACCGGGACGCCGCCGGGCTGGGTGGCATCGGTGGCGGTGAAAGCGGGTGGCATGTCGCAAGGGATGTCGGGCGTCGGCGCCGCTTGCTGGTCAGGCTTGGGTGGTGCGACGGCGGCTTCTTGCGGGGCGGAGGGTTCCGTGGGCGGGGTGGAAGAGGCGGGTTTGCTGTCCGGCCTGGCGCAACCGCCGAGGAGGCCGAGGAGCAGCAGGCTTGCGCAGAGGAGGCCACCGCGCACGGGGTTTCGCCCGGTTCCAGTGCCGCGCCTGCGATTCATGCCGTCTCCTTGAAGAATTCCACCCCTGTGATGGTCAGATTATTGGCTGCGCGTGGCAATGTCGCCTGCAATATACGGGTGGGCTTTGGTGCGCGGTCGTATTGCCGCTTGCCGGCGGCCCTCATAAGCTTGGGGAAAACGCTGGCCGATCGTTCTCCCGCCTGTGCGGATATCGACGCGGGGCCAGGACACGCCGGAGACGCCGCGATGGACAGCATTCAATCCGACCCTCGCATTCCCGCGCATGTGCCGCCGGAACTGGTGTTCGAGTACGACGTGTTCAGCGAGCCGGGGCGGCATCTGATGCCGCAAGTGGGCATAGCGCGAAAACTGCACCGCCAGGCGCCGCCGATTTTCTACTCGCCGTTGAATGGCGGGCATTGGGTGGTGACGCGGGCGCAGGATGTGCGCGACATGTTCCGTCAGCCAGACAAATTTACTACTGACCCTGCCTTCAACTATCAAAAGAAAGACAATCCGACGCGGCATCTGCCGAATTTCTACGACCCGCCCGAGCATACTGATGCGCGCGCCATTTTCGCGCCGATGTTCTCACCCGCGATGGCGCGCAGCATGGAGGCGGAGGTGCGCACGCTGGCGGCGGCGCTCGTCGATGCCGTCTACGATAATGGCACCTGCGACTTCGTGCATGATATCGGCCATATGCTGCCGGTGACGATATTCCTGCGGCTGGTGAAGGGGCCGGTGGAAAAGCGCGAGGAAATGATCGGCATGGCGGCGCGCTATCTGCGCGGCCAGAGCCAGGAGGTGCAGCATCGCGGGCTTGCCGATCTTGCCGATCTGCTCAGCGGACTCCTGGTGGAGCGGCGGGCAAGCCCATCCGATGATCTGCTGACCCGCGTCATCAATGGCAAGATCATGGGCGAGCCCATCACCGAGGCGCAGCAATTGGGCGGCGCGGTGTTCATGTTCCTCGCCGGGCTGGATACGGTGGCGGCGTGCATGTCCTTCGTGATGGCGTTTCTTGCACGCAATCCGCAGCATTACGCGTTCATCGCGGCCGATCCGATGACGAATACGGCTCTCGCGCTCGAGGAACTGATCCGCGTCAGCGGTGTGGCGACACCCGAGCGCGGCGTCACGCATGATCTGGTCTATAGCGGCATCCAGTTTCGCCAGGGTGACCGGATTGTCTATCTGATCCAGCTTTCAGGTGTGGACGATGCTGAATATGCCAATCCCTATGACGTGGATTTCACCCGCGAGGTGAGTCCGCATCTGGTGTTTGGCTCAGGCCATCACCGCTGCCTCGGTTCGCATCTCGCACGGCTGGAAATCCGCGTGCTGCTGGAGGAATGGGCCAAGCGGATCAAGCATTTTGGCGTAGCACCTGGCCATGACGTGAAGATCAATGGCGGTGTCGCCTGGGTGCCAGATGCGCTGCCGCTGGTGTGGGCGCCGTAGCGCACGATGACCGAGGGGGGAGTCACCGGCGGTCTAAATCGTCCGCTCAACCAACTCGGCGATCAGGCGCCGGGCACCGGGATGACGAAATCTGGCCTTGGTTCGCCTGCGCGCACGGAGATGCGTTCGCTATAGCGCCAAGTGCCGTTTTCTTTGCGGAACTTGGCGTAGTAGCGCCCGGCATAGGTGGTTGGCGGGGCGGGATCGTTGCCCTGCACCATGATGAAATCCCACCACGCATGCGCGTCATGGCCGATCACGTCGATCAGCGGCTGGCCGCTGAAATGCACTTTGCCGCGTGTGGGATTGGACTCGCGGCCCGGCCCCGCGACGATCTCGGCGCGACCGTGATAGCCCTCGGGCCGGCCGATCGGGACGGAGAGAAAAAAGGCATCATCAGTAAAGAGATTGCCCCATTCCTCAAAACGTCCGTCATCGAGCAACAGACTGTAGAGCACGATGACGCGCCGGATGCTGTCGATATCGTTGAGCATGGCCCGGGTTTTCAGGCCGCGCTGTGCGTGGGCCTGCCGCCGAAGAAATACTGCGTCAGCAGGTCATGATCGTTCAACGGTTCCGGCGGGCCAGCATAATTCACGCGGCCTTGCGTCAGAATCGCCGCGCGGTCCGCGAGCTTGAGCGCGAAAGGCACGTTCTGCTCGACAAGAATGATGCCGATGCCAAGCTCACGATTGAGCCGGCGGATCTCCTGACCGATCCGCTGAACGATCATCGGCGCTACCCCGATCGAGGGTTCGTCGAGCAGCAGGATCTTCGGGTCCGACATCAGGCCGCGCATCAGCGCCACGATCTGCTGTTGCCCACCGCTCAGCGCCGAGGAGCGGATATCGAGCCGCGCGCCAATCTCGGGAAACAATTCGGCCAGCCGCCCGATGCGCTTGGCAATATCGGCACTGCTCTTATTGGTGAAAGCGCCGAGTTCGAGATTCTCCCGCACGCTCATGGAGCCGAACAGGCGGCGCCCCTGCGGCACCAGCGTAACACCGGCATCGACCACGGCGCGCGGATTGGCGCCGGTGATGTCGTGCCCATCGAGCGTGACCTTGCCTGAGGAAGGCTTATAGAGCCCGCCGATGCTGTTGAGCAGCGTGCTCTTGCCGGCCCCGTTCGGTCCGATCAGTGCAAGGATTTCGCGGCCATCGGTGGACAGGCTCGCGCCACGCAGTGCATGCACATGGCCGAAATGGACGTGCAGGTTTTCAGCTTCAAGCCGCATGGTCCGCTCCGAAATAGGCTTCGCGCACAGCGGGATTATGGATGATTTCGGCGGGCGTGCCCTCGCCGATCACCTGGCCGGAGGCGAAGGCGACAACGCGATCGCAGGCCGGCAGCAACAGGCTCATTTCGTGTTCGACGATGATGGCGCCGATGCCGTCAGCCTTCAGCTTGAACAGGACCTGCGTCACCTGATGCGCCGCCAGCCGGTTGGTGCCGGCGAAAGGCTCGTCGAGCAGGATCAGCGCGGGCTTCAGCACCAAGGCGAGTGCGATGCCGAGCAGGCGGCATTGGCCCCAGGGCAGGTCGCCGGCCTTGTGGTCCATGATATCGGTGGTCAAGCCCACATAGGTCAGCGCGCCGCGGATGCGCTCCTCGGACAAATCGCGTTCGCCATGCTGGATGATCGCAAACCGGACATTTTCGCGCACCGACAGTCCGGGGAAGACCATTTTTTCCTGGAAGGTGCGCACCAGACCGAGCTTGGCGAGCTTGCCGGGCGTGCTGCCGGTCACATCGGCACCGCGCCAGGAGACGCGCCCGGCGCTCGGCGTGAGGAAGCCGGTGACACAGTTGAAGAAGGTCGTCTTGCCCGAACCATTCGGCCCGATGAGACCAACGATCTCGCCGGCATCGGCGCGGAAATCGACACCATTCAGCGCGCGGTTGCCGCCGAAATTCTTGCCGAGTTTCGACGTGGAGAGAAGCTGGGTCATGACTGGCCTCCTTTCTCCGCAGCGGCTTCGCGGGCCTCGAGTTCATGTGTCATGCGGCTGCGTGTACGCATCCGGCTGAAGAAGCGCCGGGTGCGCCCGATGACGCTGAGCAGACCCTCAGGTGCGAGCAGGATCATCAGCACCAGCAGCGCGCCAAAAGCGATCTGGTTGGTGATTGGCGGCAGGCCAAAGAGTTCCGGCAGGAAGAAATACGCCAGTGCGCCAACGGCCGGGCCGAACAGATAGGCTTTGCCACCGAGCAGCGTCACCAGCAGGAACATGATCGATGTCTGCGTGGTGAACGAGGACGGGGCAATGAACTGCACCTGATAGACATAGAGCTGGCCGGCAAGGCCGGCGATGGCGCCGGCAATGGCGAAGGCGATCAGGCGTTGCTTGGCAATGTTCACCCCGAGAGAGGCGGCCAGATCGGCATTCTCACGCATGCCGCGCAGGATCGTGCCCCAGCGGCTGCGCGTCAGGATCAGCAGCAGCAGCGACACCACGGTCAGGAAGATCACGGTGAGCTGGTAGTATTCAGCGCGGCGCATCAGCGTGAAGCCGAGCACGGTCTGGCGTCCGGCGGTGATCAGGATGCCATTGGCGCCGCCGGTGAGCGAATCCCAGCGCTGCTCGATCACGGCCAGAACTTCGCCGATGGCGAAGGTCAAAATGACGAAATAATGCCCCTTGGTGCGCAGGCTCGGCAGGGCCACCAGCCCGCCCGAGATCGCACCGACCAGGATGGAGAGTGGCAGGGCCTCGACAAAGGTCGTGCCGAGCATCTTGCCGCAGATCGCCGCTGTGTAGGCGCCGAGGCCGAACACCGCGGCATGCGCCAAGGTGAGCTGTCCAGCCTGGCCCCAGAGGAAGCCGAGGCCAGCGCCGCCCACGGCGAAGATCACCGTGGTGGTGGCGAGGCTCAGCACCTTGCCGGTGGGGCCGATATTCGGAAGCAAGAAGATGATGACGCCGACGAGGAGGACGCCAAGATGCGGCAGGAAGCGTTGCACCGCGGAATTGCCGTTCATCACAGATGCGCTCCCTCGCCGCCGCCCGCGAGGCCGGTGGGCCGCCAGAGGAGAATGGCAATCATGCCGGCGAAGACATAGGCATCGTTCCAGCCCGGCGCGATATAGCCGGCGGCGAGGCTTTCCAGCACGCCCAGGCCGAGCCCCGCCAACGCCGCGCCCTGGATATTGCCAAGCCCGCCAATGAGCGCGACAGCGAAGCCGCGCAGCAGGTAATTGGCGCCGACGAAGGGCGTGATCGAGCCATTGGTCAGGATGATCCAGCCCGCCACGCCGGCCAGCGCGGAGCCAGCGATGAAGGCAGCCATGATGACGAGGCGGACAGGAATTCCCATCAGCGCCGCCGCCTGGCTGTCATCGGAGACGGCGCGCAGCGCCTTGCCGAAGCGGGTACGCATCAGAATGTAATAGGAAATCGCCAGCATGGCGACGACGATGCCGATATTCAGCACGGTCTGCTTGATCACCACGACGGAGCCGAAATCCCAGGCGCCGCGCAATGGCGGCTGGGCATAATGCGGATTAGCGCTCCAGATTTCGATTGCCAGGCCCTGGAAGACCAGGATCAGGCCGAGGGAGACGATGAATCCTGTCATCGGGGCGCTCAGCGTGAAGCGGAACACGCCCCGTTCGGTCAGAAACCCCGCGACGGCCAGCGCCAGTGTTGCGGCGATGATGCCGAGTGTCCAGCTTCCGGTGGCGTTCTGGACTTCCCATGCGATGAAGGAGCCAAACATCACCAATTCGCCAACCGCGAAATGAATGATGCGTGAGAGGCCATAGACGAGGGTGATGCCGACCGCGATCAGCGCGTAGACCGCGCCAAGCGCTACCCCGTTATAGACTTGTTGCGCGAACATCGACCCTCCCCGGCGGTCAAGCTTTTCGTTTGGGCCGCCAATCCTTGCGACCGTCCCTTGTGTCTCTTTGCAGGCTAGACTAGCGGCAATTGCCAGAATGGGGAACACGCCCCGGGCATTTCCGTCTCAGAAAGTCCTCTGAGGCGGAATGCCGGGGTGCGCCAGACCCGCTCAGTTGCAGACGTTCGGGAAGCTCTTCATCTCGATCTTGCCATCGCGCACGATCAGCAGGCTGCCATCGAAGGTGGCGGTGCGGACTTCCTTGCCGAAGCAGATCGTGCCCAGCACGCCTTCCATCTTCATGGTGTAGAGCACATTGGCGACCTTCTGCGTGTCGGTCACCGTGCCGGCCTGCTGCATGGCTTTCACCAGCATGGGCACGAAATCATAGGTGAAGAAGGCGAAATTGGCGTTGGCACCGGCCACTTTCGGATCGAAGGCGGTCAGCTTGTCGACGAATTGCTTCACGCGGCCCTCGGTCGGGTTCTGGAAGAAGGGTGTCGAGCCGGTGGCGAAGAAGGGGAAGGGGATCGGCTTGCCGATCGCACCCTTGATCGCCGCATTGGCATCGAGGCTGCGGCCACCAAAGGCTTTCGGATTCAGGCCGAGATCGACCACATAGCGCAGCAGTTCCGGCACCACGATATGCGGATAGAGGAAGTAGATGCCATCAACCTTTTCACCCTTCGCACGGCTGACATAGGAGCTGTAATCGGTCGTGCCTTGCGGGAAAAGGATCAGCACAACCTCGATCCCGGCCTTCTTCGCGGCTTCGGTGAATGAGGGGATGTTCGATTTCGTCGTATCGTCATCGAGGCTCATGAAGGCAACCTTCTTGACCCCGAATTCGGCCAGCGCCTTCATGTCGATATCGGCGATCTGCGTTACCGGCATCTGCGTGCCGAACAGCAAAGGCTGCTTCGGGTTCGACAGATTGCCAGTGGACTGCCAGAGCGAGGCCGCCGAGATTTGCAGCACATCGTTCGGCACCGTCACCTGCAATGACTGGATGGCGAGAGTCGAGAGAGTCGGGCCGAAGATGAACTTCACCTTCTCATCTTCCACCAGCTTGATGGTGGTGGCGACGGCATTGGCCGTGGTGCTCTGATTATCCACTTCGACGAGCTGGATCTTGTAGGTGGTGTCGCCCACCGTGAACCCGCCGGCATCGTTGATTTCCTTGGTGGCGAGGCGGATTGCGGCGGCCGGCGGCAGGCCCACGGCGATCATGGTGCCCGACAGCGATTCGTTGACGCCGATTTTCACGACACCGGTCTTCTGGGCCTGCGCGGTGGTCGCAAAGCCGATCGGTGCGGCGAAAAGGCCGGCCGCGATCGCGGCGGCGCCGGCGATCTTGAGGAATCCAGACTGCATCCCTGACATCTCCCTTGAGGTGCAACGGCTGTTGAGTGCCGCCGCCTTATCTTCCTGTAACTATGGCCGCATCTAACCGATACGGACTATTGCTTACAATGAATATTGCGGCGGCGCATCCCTTCTCCCCGGTGTATGGTTTAGAGCGCAGTCTCCAACGCGCCGGGTGCCTCGCCGGGCACCGCAACCTCGATCCAGCCGCCATCCAGGCGGACCGGGAAGACGCGGATGGTGCGATAGCGGACCGGCGCCATGCAGACGCCGGTCGCCAGATTGAAAGGCGTGCCATGCAAAGGACAGGAAATGCCGCCGCGCCTGAGCCGCCCGCCTTCGAGTTTCGCATCGGCATGGCTGCAGCGATTGAGAATGGCGGTATAGGTGCCTTGATGCAGGCAGAGCAGTATGGGCCAGCCCTCGATCACAAAGCCGCGGCTCTGTCCCTCCGCCAGCACTCCGGACTCGATCAGGCGGTGGTAGGTATCAGTCATCGGCGCGCTGCATCCCTCAAGAAGTCAACCTTGACGGCTTCGAGCATATGGGATGGCATCGGGCAACGCACCCCTCAGGTGGGGGCGAGGAGCGCAGCATTGCGCGACAGGGAGAAATACCATGGATAGCGACACCGGCGCTGCGATGAAGCCTGGCGAGGCACGCTGCCCCGGACCGAGCGCGCGCGATGTGATTCTGGCCGATGGATGCGTGGTGCCTGACGCTCTGGTCACCCAGTCCTACACATTCCGCACCGATGCGGACATGCCGTACGATCATTACACCTCGCAGGAATTCTTCAACCGCGAGATGAAGAGCGTCTGGGGCCATACTTGGCAGTGGGTGTGCCGCGAAGAACACATGCCCGAGTCGGGCGATTACGTCACCTATGATATCGGCCCCTGGTCGGTGATCCTGGTGCGCGGCGAAGACGGCACGGTGCGCGGCTTCCAGAATGCCTGCATGCATCGCGCCACCCAGTTCCGCCCGTCCGAGACCATGGGCTTCGCGCCGCAATTGCGCTGTCCCTATCATGGCTGGACCTGGGATCTGGATGGTGAGCTGAAGGAAGTTCCCTGCGCCTGGGATTTCCCGCATGTGACGCCCGACACGCATCGCCTGCCGCAGGTGCGGGTCGAGAAATGGGGTGGATTTCTCTGGATCAATCTCGACGACAAAGCACCGCCGCTGATCGAGTATCTCGGCGTGATGCCGCAGCATTTCACCGATGCCTGGGATACCGGCAAGCGCTACGTCTATATGCATGTGCGCAAGGAATTGCCGACCAACTGGAAGGCGGCGATGGAAGCCTTCCTGGAGGCGTATCACGTGCTGGAGACGCATAACCAGAATCTGCCGGCCTCGGGCGATGCAAACGCGCAATACGATGTGTTCGGCGATCACATCACCCGCTTCGTGCAGAATATCGGTTATCCCAGCCCACATCTGGTCAAAAAGCCGAGCGAGCAGGAAATCATCGGCCGCCTGCGCGCCGTCGCTGATGCCGGGCTGACCGTGCCGGAGGGACGCTCCGCGCGCTCGGTTGCGGCGGAATATCTGCGCCAGAAGCTGAGTGCTGAGTGGGATTTCGATCTTTCAGGTTATTCTGACGCGGAAATCCTTGATTCGATCAACTACAACGTGTTTCCGAACGCGAATTTCTTCCCTGGCATCACCCATCCGATGGTCTATCGCTTCCGCCCGATCGGCATGGAGCCGGGGCGCTGCGTGTTCGATCTGCTGTTCATGCGCCCGCTCGCCCCAGGCGCCGACATGCCGGAGCCGCCGGAGCCGATCAAGCTCGGCGAGGATGATCTCGTCGCCGATGTGCCGGGCATCCTGCGCAGCCTGGCGCATCTGTTTGATCAGGATGTCTCCAATCTGCGCCTGCAATATCGCGGCTTCCAGGCATCGCAGAAGCGCGGGCAGACGCTGGGTAACTACCAGGAAATCCGCATCCGCCACCTGCATGAGATGATCCTGACCTATATGGCGAAATATCCTTGAGCGTGACGATCCGCCAACAGGAACAAAAGGACGAACAAAATGACCGTTGATGTGCAGGATCTGGCCGACAAACTGGCTATCCAGGAGACGCTGGCGCGCTATTGCCGCGGCATCGATCGCTGCGATCTGGAGACCCTGAAAAGCGCCTTCTGGCCCGATGCGGTCTCGGTCTATGGCGACACGCCGCTCAATGCCCAGGCCTGGGCGGAGGGTGTGCTCGCCCGCCTTGCCGAGATGCTGCGCACCCAGCATGCGATCAGCAATATCATCATCGACCTCAAGGGCGAACCCGGCGCGCATCGTTTGGCTTTGTCGGAAACCTATTGCCGGGCCTATCACGAAGTCGAGGCGCATGGTGTGCGTGAGGAAATGATGGTCGGCGGGCGCTATCTCGACCGTTTCGAGAAGCGCGGTGGCGAATGGCGCATCATCCACCGCACCTATGTGATGGATTTCAACCAGAATGGCCCGAGCACCAGCAAATGGGACGGCCCGATGTATGGCCGACTGACCCTGACCGGCGCGCGCTACCCACATGATTGGCTCTACACCAACCACTGAACGGGCCAATACCGGGTAGCGGGTTCTGGAGCGGCGAGGCTATTCATGATCATAGTTAGCGGCTAAAACCCGGTCACAGCCGGGGAGGAAACCGCATGACAAAGGTAATGAAGGGGATTCGCGTCCTCGAACTCGCCGAATTCGGCATGGTGCCGACCGCGGCCGCCGTGCTGTCCGATTGGGGCGCGGATGTCATCAAGGTCGAGCATGCCGTCCGCGGCGATCCCACGCGCGGTCTGGTCGCCATGGGGATCAAGCCGGGCAATGGCGGCTTCTCGGGCATCTGGGAAGTCTTCAACCGCGGCAAACGCTCCATCGGTATCGACATGCAGAACGAGCAAGGGCGCCAGATCGTGCTCGAC
>CANJOG010000019.1 GCA_947475475.1 Acetobacteraceae bacterium | reverse complement strand
GTCGAGCCTGACCGGGCCCTGCATGGCCGCGGCGCGCATTTGCTCCGCCGGGTGGCGCCGATGCTGCGGGTGCTTGCGGTGGCGGCGGAGCAGGATTTGCCACGCCCGGTACCAAGGGTGATGCGGGCATTGGACGGGCTGGAGGGCGAGGCGGGAGAGTTCCCCGCGCAGTGCCGAACCGTCCTGCTGCTCCTGGTGGACCGGCTGCGCATTGCCGCCACACTTGCCGCGCCCGAGGGCTTCGTCGCCGAGACCAGCGTGCAGGACTTGCCCTGGCGGGAGCAGGTATTGGGACCGTTCTTCTCCAACCTCACCCTTCATTCGGCGGTGTTGCGCCATGCCGTGCGCGGCGCGCTGGTGGCTGCTCCGGCGCTGGCCGTGGGGATTGCAGTTGATTCGCCCTATGCGCACTGGTTCACCATCACGCTGATCCTGACCATGCAACCCTTCTTCGCCCTGACCTGGCAGCGGGCGGCACAGCGCATCGGCGGCACGGTGGCGGGCGCCGTGCTGGGTGGGGTACTGGCCGCCACGCTGCATTCGCCGCTGGCGCTGGGCATTGCGTTGTTCCCGCTCTGCATTGTCACACTGGCGGTGCGCTCAGTCTCGTTCAGCCTTTTCATGGCCTGCATCACGCCGCTGGTGGTGTTGTTGACCGAATTATCCATGCCGGGCGCGGAAGATGCCTGGGAGGTTCTCTGGCTGCGCACCGGCTTCTCGCTTGCAGGCGGTCTGCTGGCCGTGATCGGGGCGTTGGTGATCTGGCCGAGTTGGGAGCCAAGGCGCCTCTCGGCGGAAATCTCAGGTGCCTTGCGGGCGCATGCGCTGCTCCTTGAGGCCGTGCTGCATCCAGGCGCCACCCGCGCGCGGACCGAGCTGGCCCGACGCGCGGCGGGTCGGGCGAGCAATAATCTGGAAGCCTCCCTGGCGCGGGCGGCACGCGAGCCGGCGCATGTGCGCCCGGCCGGACTGGATGCGGCCATGGCGATCGACGCGGCGCTGCGGCGGCTGGGCGGCCATCTGATCGTGCTAGCCCTGGGCGGGTCAGTGACGGACGACGATCCCGCCAGGACCTGGCGGGATCATCTTGCGGACCGGTTGCGGCAGATGGCGGCCGATCCCATGGCTCCCGCGCCGGAGCGCCCTACCATGCCTTGCCCCACGTCCCTGCAACGGTTGGAACGCCAAGCCAGCCTGATGGCAGGCGCGATGCGGCGGCTAGCCGAATTGGGCAGCTTCCATACCGATCATTCAGCCGATCACGGGCCGGGCTGAATTTTTTTCTGGAACGCTGCATCCGGTCGGGGGTCTCGACGCGAGATGGGGTGGCGGGCTGATCCGCCGGCACAAGAGGAAAGGTTCCACCCTCATGAAGATCCAGTTCCGGCGCGCCCTGCTCGCCACTGCCGCACTCGCGTCCCTCAGCCTGCCTGCGCTCGCCGCCGACATGGCGAAAGGCAGCCAGATGGCCATGGCCGAGACCACCGTGACGGTGGGCGGCCAGTCGATGT
The DNA here is from genome assembly GCA_947475475.1 of Acetobacteraceae bacterium. Classification (GTDB taxonomy): domain Bacteria; phylum Pseudomonadota; class Alphaproteobacteria; order Acetobacterales; family Acetobacteraceae; genus CANJOG01. The sequence goes on along the minus strand of CANJOG010000019.1, from coordinate 11,827 downwards.
TCCCCTCGAAGACCATCGTGCAGAACGCGGTGAATTCCGCCGATCACACCACGCTGGTCGCCGCCGTGAAGGCCGCCGGCCTGGTCGACACGCTGAATGGCAAAGGCCCGTTCACCGTCTTTGCGCCCACCAACGCCGCCTTCGGCATGCTGCCATCCGGCACGGTTGAGACGCTGGTCAAGCCGGAGAACAAGGCGACCCTGACCAAGGTGCTGACCTATCACGTCGTTGCCGGCAGCTATGACAGCGTGGCACTGCGGTCGGCCATCCTGGCTGGCGGCGGCAAGGCGGTGCTGACCACGGTGGAAGGCCAAAAGCTGACCGTGACGATGAACGGCCCGTCCAACCTGATGCTGCGCGATGCCAAGGGCGGCGGCGCGAATATCACCGTTGCTGATGTTCACCAGTCCAATGGTGTCATTCAGGTGATCGATCACGTCCTGATGCCGTGATCCCGTTCGATAATTCTACTGCGGTGGCCCTCCAACACGGCTGGCTGCGCTTCCGGTGCTCACGACCCAATCGGTCGTCCGCGCCGGTTCTCGCCAACCGCGCCGGAGGACTCACCACAGCGAATTCTCCAACGGGCTCAATTGATTCACCGGTTTTCCGGCGGTGCCTCCCCCCGATCCGCCGCCGGAATGCGCCCGCCCATGCGGCCTTGCCCCCGCGTTCCCCCGCCCGCCAGCGCGGAACAGGCACGGTCCATGCGGCGGGCGCGCTGCTTTGCATTACGACCTTGCCCGCTTGTCTATTGACCCGGACGCGCCGCTCCGGCATCCGCAGTGCCAACAACGGATTTTTTGGAAGGGGATCAGATGCCGAAGGTCACTTTCGTGCAAGCGAATGGCAATCGCAGCACGGTGGACGTCAAGGAAGGCCAGAGCGTTATGCGGGCCGCCATCGACAATAATATTCCGGGCATCATCGCCGAGTGCGGCGGCTCCTGCTCCTGCGCCACCTGCCATGTCTATGTGGATGACGCCGACGTGGCCCGCATGGGCACGGTTGCGGGCGATGAAGCGGAAATGCTGGATGGCGTTGCCGCCGAGCGCAAGCCGTCGAGCCGCCTGTCCTGCCAGCTGGAAATCAGCGCGGCGCTGGATGGGATCACCATTCATATCCCGGCGACCCAGCTCTGATCCTTCCGGATCGGGCTTAGACTTGCGAAAGGCGGCACCGGCGACGGCGCCGCCTTTTTCGTGTGTGGCGTGCGTGCCTACAGGGACTGCAAAGCGCCGGAATACATGACCGGCCCGGTGGGCAGACCCGTCGGTGAGCCGCCCTTGGGCTCAAGGCTGATCAGGATTTGCGTTCGCGGCCGGATATCAGGCTTGCGGCCAATCCGCGCGCCTTCCGGCGGCAGCACACCGAGCGAGACCGGCGTGCTCGCCCCTTCCGCCAGCGCCCAGAGTTCGAAATCGCGCCCGCTGGGCACGGCGACATCGCCCAGTGCGCGCACCCGCAGTGTGCCATCCGGCATGGCCTGGACCAGCCAGGTCGTGCTCGGCCCGCCGGCCTGGATCAGGGCGGCGGCCATATCCGGCATCAACAGGATGGGCTGGCGCGGAGTAAAGGCGATGCCGGCGAACACGGCGGCGAGAGCGGCGGCGGCCACTGTCGTGGCGCGCCAGAAGCCGGGACGGTTCCAGAGAGTGCCGCCACCCTGGCGCAATGACACGACCTGCGATGGCGCCTTGAGGCTGGCATCGATGCGCAGCCAGATATCCGGTGGCGGCGGCATTGGCAGCACCAGATCGGCCATCGGGGCGAGGCGGCGCTCCCAGGCGGCGATGGCACGGGCCAGGTCCGGCTCGGCGGCGGCACGGAGCCTCACCTGCGCCGCGGCGGCGGCATCCAGCACGCCGAGCACATATTCGCCGGCGACCAGATCGGTCTCCTCATCCGGGCGCGTGCTGCCACTCATGCGAGGTTGCTCATACGAGGCTGGGCTCAAGACATGAGCGAAGTGCGGCGAGGCTGCGCCTGATCCAGCTTTTGATCGTGCCAAGCGGCATGCCCTCACGGGTTGCCAGATCGGTATGGGACAGCCCATCCACGAAAGCATGCAGCACCAGGCGGCGGCGTTCGGGTTCGAGCGTTTCGAGGCAGGAGCGCAGGGCGCGGGCCTCGGCGTTGCCGACCATGCGAGTCAGCACGTCGGGCGACTCATCCTCAGTCTCCGGCGGCTCGAAACCAGGCTCCTCGCGGGCGCGGCGGCGCAAGATGTCGAGCGCGCGGTAGCGGACCAGCGCGATCATCCAGCCCTCCGCCGAGCCGCGCTCGGGATCGAAGCGGGAGGCCTGCTGGAAGATTTGCACGAAGGCATCATGCAGCGCATCGGCGGCGAGGCTGGACTGGCGGGTGACGCGGAATGCGATGCCGTGCAGCTTGGCACTGTAGAGGCCATAGAGCTGGCGCAAAGCCGTTCGATCGCCCTCGGCGCACCGGCCGAGCAGTTCGGCCGCAAGCTCGGGCGAGGCTGAGGCGATGTCGCTGTTCATGCCGCGTGCTGTGCTGCGTTTGGGGGAGCCTAGCCTGACCAGACGGCCGCGGCCAAGCAGGGTGTGGAGGTTTCATACCCCTCTACGCAGGAGCGTCCCCGATGGATGCGTCGGCCCGCGATTTCGCGCTGGCAATGCGCACCTGGTTCAGGCTCAGGCGACGTCGGCCTTGCGGCGGCGAACCGGTGAGGGCGAGGGCGTAGCGGGTGCCTGCTCGCCATCAGGCGGTTGCAGCGCTGCGAGCAGGGCCACGCGCAGTTGCTGGAGTTTGCGCTCATTCTCGACCTTCAGGCCGAAAATATCCTTCACGTAGAACACGTCCACCGCGCGCACGCCGTAGGTGGTGACATGCGCCGAGGCGATCTGCAGACCCTGCTCATTGATCGCCGAGGTGACGTCATGCAGCAGGCCGGGGCGATCACGGCCATTCACTTCCAGCACTGTGTGGGTGTTGGACGCGCGATTATCGATCACCACACGCGGCGGCACATGGATGGCGCGCATCCGGCTGCCGAGCATGGTTTTCGACATCTTCTTGATCTCGGCGCCAAGTTTGAGGCGGCCGGAGAGTGCCTGCTCGATCAGTACATAGAGCTTGGCGAGGCGATGCGGCTGGTCGAAGGCGCCGCCGGCCGCGTCCTGCACCCAGAACGTGTCGAGCGCCATGCCATTCGTCATGGTGTGGATCCGCGCATCAACAATCGAGGCTCCGGCGACGGCAAGACTGCCCGCAATGCGGCTGAACAATCCGGCGTGATCGGCGGTGTAGACTGTGACTTCGGTGACCGCGCGCGCGGGTAGCGGCTGGGTGTCGACCACCAGCGGGGCGCCACGTTGCTCGGCATCGCGCACCAGCCGCGCATGCCGGGCATGGGATTCCGGATCGAAGGAGAGCCAGTAGCCGGGATAGCCGAGGCTGAGAAACTGCTCGATATCGGCCTTGTTCCAGTCCGGCAGTTGCTCGATCACCGAGTCCTTGGCGCGCGAGACGCGCACATCGCGCTCGGTGGTGGAGAGCCCCCCGGCGAGCACTTCGGCCACGCGCGTATAGAGTTCGCGCAGCAGTGTTGCTTTCCAGCCGTTCCAGACTTTTGGGGAAACTGCCCGCATGTCGCAGACGGTGAGCACCAGCAGCAGACGCAGGCGCTCCGGCGACTGGATGACATCGGCGAGATCGAGAATGGTTTTCGGATCGTCGATATCGCGCTTGAAGGCGGTCTGGCTCAGCAGGAGATGGTGCAGCACGAGCCAGGAGACGGTTTCGGTCTCTTCGGCGGAGAGGCCGAGTGCGGGGCCGAGCGTCATGGCGAGATCGGCCCCGACGACGGAATGTTCGCCGCCACGGCCCTTGCACATGTCGTGCATGATCACGCCGAGATAGAGCGCCCGGCGCGATTGCAGATGCTGGACGAGATTGGAGGCGACCGGGGCGATTTCCCCCAGCTCTCCGCGTTCCATCATGTTCAGCACACGCACGACTTCGATCGTGTGCTCGTCCACAGTGTAGATATGGTAGGTGTCGAACTGCATCTGGCCGACGATCCGGCCCCAATCGGGCAGGAAGCGGCTCAGGAAGCCGACTTCGTTCAGGACCGAGAGCCAGTCAGCACTATCGGCGCGCTCCGGATCACGGCCGCAGAGCAGGTCCATGAAAACCGTGGAGGCCTCGGGATCGTCCCGCAGAGACGTGGCCGCCCGCTCATTGCGGATCAGCGCGCGCATGGCGAGCGGGTGGAGTTCCAGATCCCGGTCGCGCGCGACTTGCAGAATGCGCAGCATCTGGATCGGGTTGTCAGCGAAATCCTCGCTGCGCAGCGGCAGCAATTTGCCATCCGCCAGCACGAAGCCAGCATTGAGCAGCGCCTCGTCGGTCACAGCCGCCACCGCGGGTGGGCCGAGGGCGGCGCGCACCAGAGCGGGTTCCAGCACGCGGGTCAGGCGGGTGATCTGGCGCACGGTGAGGAAGTAATGGCGCATGAAGCGCTCGACGCCATTTTGCTTGCCGTGGCGCGTATAGCCCATCCGGGCACCGACCACCGGCTGCATGTCGAAGGTCAGGCGTTCCTCGGCGCGACCGGCGACATAGTGGAGGTGGAAGCGGACGGTCCAGAGAAATTCCCACGACCGCCGGCCCAGTCGGGCCTCATTGCTGTTGAGCATGCCCTTGGCGGGGCCGTCCGTGCTGACCAGTTCGGCCAGGCGGCGGGTGCCGAACAGGTAGAGGGCGATCCAGCCCAGAGTCTGCAAATCACGGAGGCCGCCACGGCCTTCCTTGATATTCGGCTCGACCAAATAAGGACTTTCGCCAAAGCGGCGGTGCCGCATCGCACGTTCGTGCTGTTTGGCGGAGATGAATTCGCCGGCGCCATTGGCGCGACATTCCTCTTCGAAACGCGCGTCGAATTCGGTGTAGAGGGCGCCGTCGCCAGCGAGGAAGCGCGCATCGAGCAGCGAGGTGCGGATGGTCAGGTCGGCATCGGCTTCAGAGAGGCACTCAGCGACGCCGCGCGTGGCATGGCCGACTTTCAGCCCCAGATCCCACAGGAAATAGAGCATGAATTCGACCGATTGCAGCGTGCTGGCCGAGGGCTGCGGATCGGTGAGGAAGAGCAGGTCGATATCGGAGAAGGGGGCGAGCACACCACGGCCATAGCCACCGGTCGCCACCAGGGAGAGACGGTCACCGGAGGACGGGTGTATGCGCTTGGCATGGGCGAAGAGCTGGCAGATCAGCCCATCCGTCAGGTCGGAGAGCTCAAGCGCGGCTTCGAGGCCGGAGAACTGGCCCTGTTCGAAGCCTTCGCGAACTTGTTGCTGGATACGGGCGAGATGCCGACGGAACAAGGCAAGGGCAGCCTCCCGCGCCGTATCGCGGCCGGCTTCGGCGGGTGCATCCCCGAGACTGGCAAGCGCCTCCGACAACACAGCGGTCGCTTCGATCGCCCTTGGGGAAAGTGCAGTTGATGGCGTCAGATTCGGATCCACCGGCATCCCTTCAGCCGCCCTTCGTGGGCGTCAGTATAGCCTTGAGCCGATAGAGACTATCCAAGGCTTCGCGCGGCGTCATCCCATCAGGATCGAGATTCGCGAGGGCAAGTTCAAGGACATTCGGCGCATGGGTGGCGGGCGCATCCGGCGCGGGGCCCGGTTCGGGCTCCGGGTCCGGCACCGCCTCGACGGTTTCGGTGCGCGCGGCGGCGAAAAGCGGGAGTTCGGCCGGTGCGATGAGCTGGTTGCCGCGCTCCAAAGCCGCCAGCAGCGTTCCAGCCCGCTTGACGACTTGCGGCGGCACACCCGCAAGCTTGGCGACATGCACACCCCAGCTGCGCCCGGCGGCACCTTCTGCAACCTCGTGAAGGAATACCACCTCGCCCTTCCATTCCCGCACCCGCATGGTGTGGGGGGATAGGCGCGTCATGTCGGTCTTGAGGGCTGCAAGTTCGTGGAAATGGGTGGCGAAGATCACTCGGCTGCGATTGGCCGAATGCAGACCCTCCAGTACCGCCCAGGCAATGGCGAGCCCGTCCAGCGTCGCGGTGCCACGGCCGATCTCGTCAAGCACCACAAGGCTGCGCGGGCCGGCGCCGTGCAGGATGGCGGCGGTCTCGGTCATTTCAACCATGAAGGTGGACCGCCCGCGCGCCAGATCGTCCGACGCGCCGACGCGGCTGTAGAGCCGGTCCACAATGCCGATCCGCAACGCCTCGGCGGGTGCTGGCAATCCGGCCTGGGCGAGCACGGCCATGATGGCGTTCTGGCGAAGATAGGTTGATTTACCAGCCATGTTGGGACCGGTGAGCAGCAGCACCCGGCGTTCGGGCGAAAGGTCGCAATCATTCGGCACGAAGGCGGCCTTCCCCGCCAACGCGGCTTCGACCACCGGATGGCGGCCGCGCTTGACCAGGAAGGACTGGTCGTCGCTGACCTCCGGCCGGCACCAGGTGCCGGGTTCGGCGAGGCGCGCGCAGGATTGCAGCACGTCGAGCAAGGCCAGCGCATCGGCGCAGGCGGCCAGCGCATCGGCGGCATCGAGTGTGGCGGACACCAGGCGCTCAAAAATGGCACGCTCGCGATTGGCGGCGAGATCGGCGGCTTCGGTGATGCGGCGGTCGAGATCGGAGAGTTCGGGGTAGGTAAAGCGGGCGCCATTGGCCATGCCCTGGCGCAGCGTCAGGTCAGGATGGTCGCGCAGGCGTTCGACCGCGATGGCCGGCGCCTCGATGACATAACCGAGTTGGGCGTGATGGCGGATCTTCAGGCTGGCCACGCCGAAGCGCTGCGCATAGTCGAGCTGGAGGCGGGCCACGACCTGGCGGCTGTCGTCGCGAAGTTGGCGATGGGCGTCGAGTTCGCCGTCGAAGCCCGCAGCGATGGCGCCCCCATCGGAGAGGCGCGGCGGCGGGGATTCCGCGAGGCCGCGCGCCAGGAGATCGGCGAGGTCCGAGGCGGGGTCGAGGCGAGCGAGTTGGTCGGCAATCAGCGCGGGTGGGGAGCCGGCGATGGCGCCTCGGGCACGACCGGCAGCCGCCATGCCGTCCCGCAAGGAGGCGATATCGCGCGGGCTGCCACGACCGAGCGAGAGGCGGGCCAGCGCGCGGGCCATGTCGGGTGCGCCGCGCAAAGCCAGACGCAGCGGCTCGGCGGCCAAGGTGTTGGCGAGCAGCCAGGACCAGCCATCCTGGCGGGCGGCAATGGCGGAGATATCGGTGAGCGGGCCGGAGAGCCAGGAGGCGAGCATACGCGCGCCAGCAGCGGTCAGCGTGCGGCGGACGGAGGCGAGCAGCGTGTTGTCGGTGCCGCCATCGCGCGCACGGGTGAGTTCCAGCGCCGCGCGGGTGGCGGCATCGATGCCGACAACGCCAGCGGCACCCGCCGAGACGGGGTGGGACAGGCGCGGCAGCTTGCCGGCTTGCGTCGCACGCACATAGTCGAGTGCGGCCGATGCGGCGGCGGCTTCGGCATCGGTGAAATTGCCGAAAGCCTCGATGCTGGCGACGCCGAAGGTGGCGGCGAGCAGGCGGCGGGCGGCTTCAGGCGCGTGGCTGGGCGCATCCGGCGAGCGGCGGGACGCGAAATCGCCGAGGTCTAGCGTTGTGGGCGCGATGATTTCGGAGGCGTCTAGCCGGGCGAGCATTTCCGGCAGGCTGGCAGCTGTCAGCGGCGCGGTTTCGAACAGGCCAGTCGACATATCCAGCCAGGCAGCGCCGATCTCTGGACCGATGGACGCCAGGGCCAGCAGCAGGTTGGGACGGGCGGAATCCAGCAGCGCATCGTCGGTCAGCGTGCCGGGGGTGACGAGGCGGCTCAGTTCGCGGCGGATCGGGCCCTTGCTGGTGCGGCCCTTGGCGGATTCCATCTGTTCGACGATAGCGACGCGAAAGCCGCGCCGGATCAGGCGGGCGAGATAGGTCTCGGCGGCATGGGCAGGGACGCCACACATGGCGATGGGCTTGCCGCCATGTTCGCCACGCGCTGTCAGTGCAATGTCCAGCGCGGCGGCGGCGGCTTCGGCATCGGCGAAGAAGAGTTCGTAGAAATCGCCCATGCGGAAGAACAGCAGCGCATCGGGATGCGCCTGCTTCATGGCAAACCATTGCGCCATGGCCGGGGTGGCGGCCCGCTCTTCTGCGGGCTGCTTGGCTGTTGCTACCGGCGCGGCCCCGGTGGGCGCGCGGTCATCCGGCACGAATTTCGGCGGCAATCTCGGCCGCGGCGCGGGCGGGGTCGGCCGCACCAGTGATCGGGCGGCCGATGACGAGATAGGAGGCGCCGGCGCGCATCGCTTCGGCCGGGGTCATGGTGCGGGCCTGGTCATCGCCGGCGCTACCGGCCGGTCGGATGCCGGGCACGACGAGCAGCGGCGCATCGCCCAGCGCATCGCGCAGCAGGGCGACCTCCTGCGGGCTGCAAACGAGGCCGTCCGCGCCTGAGTCGATGGCGAGGCGGGCGAGGCGGAGCACTTGCTGCCGCGTGCCACCGGCGACACCGGTCTGGTGCAGCGCCTCGGCATCGAGGCTGGTGAGCACGGTGACGGCGAGGACTTTCGGGCGGGTATCGCCAGCCTGTTCGGCAGCCTTGCGCGCGGCGGCGATCATCGCGGCACCACCGGAAGCATGGATGGTCAGCAGCGCGGGGCGGATTGGCAGGACGGAGCGGACGGCGCCGGCGACGGTATTGGGAATGTCGTGGAACTTGAGGTCTAGGAAGACCGGCCGTTGGGTGATGGCGGCTACCGCACCCGGGCCGTTGGCGACGAAGAACTCCAGGCCGAGCTTGAGGAAGGCGCAATGCGGCGCCAGCGCTTCGGCCCAGGCAGTCGCGCGCACCGGGTCGGAGGTATCGAGGGCCGGGATGATGGGGGCAGGCTCAGCGTGCATCCGTGGTTCCGATCGACAGGCGCTGCGAGGGCGGGTTCTGAGTGGCGAGGCTGGTCTGCATATCCGACAGCCGGGCTTCGAGCAGGCGCACACGGTCTTCGGCACGCCGGGCGCGGCGCCAGCGGGAGAGCGATGTGAACCAGACCACCAACCCGCCCAGCACCATCCCGAGAGCGATGCCGGCGAGGACGGCGATGGAGAGTGGGGCTTGCAAGGAAAGATCGGTCGGCCAGAGGCTGAGCGCGACATCCTGGCGGTTCGAGAGTTCGAACAGCACCAGCACCAGCAGGATTGGCAGGAGGATAAGAAGGCGGAAGGCGAGCTTCATGCCGACATGCCTAGCGCAGGGACGGCCAAGGTGAAATCACCCAGAAGCGTCGGGCGGGGAAACTCAGGCGTCGGCCTGGTCGCGCGACGCCGTGGCGGGCCCGCCGCGATTGACGCGTTCGCGCAGTTCTTTGCCGGCCTTGAAGAAGGGCACGCCCTTTTCGTCAACCGCGACGGATTCACCGGTGCGTGGATTGCGGCCGGCGCGGGCGCTGCGCCGCTTGACGGTGAAGGCACCGAAACCGCGCAGCTCGACACGCTCGCCGCGTGCGAGTGCTTCGGAAATTTCGTTGAACACAGTTGCAACAATCAATTCGACATCGCGCGCCAACAGATGCGGGTTTGCCGCTGCAAGCTCCGCGATCAACTCGGACTTGGTCATGCCTTAGCCCCCCGTCGATGAAGGCTGCCAGACGGCCATGGCGCCGTCAAGCATAAGTGATTGGCCGAACAGGGTTTTTGCCAACCGGTCCCAGATCCCGCCCAGGCTGGATTGCAGGACCCGACGGGTCCAGCGTTCCTCGTTCAGATCGCGCACCGGCAGGGTGATTGGCAGCTGGCGATCACGGTCCAGCCATTCCCGCGCGGCGCCTTCGTCGCCAATCTGGTCGATCAGGCCAAGCTCCAGCGCCTGGCGGCCGGTATAGGCGCGGCCATCGGCGAATTGCAGGACGCGGGTTTTGTCCATCTTGCGTTCGGTGGCGACCATGGTGACGAACTGGTCGAAAATATCGTCCACCAGGCCGCGCAGCACCAAGCGGCCTTCCGGGCTCAGCGGCTTGGTCAGGCTCGGCTGGTCCTTCAGTGGGCCAGACGTGATGGCCTCGGCCCGGATGCCCACGCGGTCCATCAGGACGGAGGCCTCGCCGGTTTCCAGCAGCACGCCGATCGAGCCGGTCAGCGTGGAGCCACGCGCGAAAATGCGGGCGGCGGGCAGGGCGACCATATAGCCGGCGGAGGCGGCGGTGCTTCCCATGACGGCCACCACCGGCTTCTTGGCGGCAACCTTGGCAATCGCGTCATGCAGGCCCTCGCCGCCGGCAACGCTGCCGCCCGGCGAGTTGATGCGCACGATCAGGCCAAGGGCGGAGTCATTCTCGGCGAGGTCGCGGATTTTCTTCTCGAGCGCTGAATCAGTGCCGATCGTGCCCTGGATATCAAGCCGCGCAATATGTCGGCTGCTGCTGGTGAGCGTGCCGGCCATCCGGCCGAAGCCGATCAACAGGGCCACGACCAGCAGGATGACGGTCAGGCTGCGCCACAGGATGAGCCGGCTCTTCAGCCGGCGGCGATCGAGAAGAAGGTCGGTTTCAAGGCTCATTCAGGCAGATTAGTGCAATTCGGCAAGGATGGGCAATCAAAGCGGCGCCAGCGTCTCCAAAACAAAACGGCGCCAGCCTGGAGGGGCCGACGCCGTTTGCATCTCACCTCACCGGCGGGGCGAACCCGCCGGCTTGGTTATCGTGTCTTAGCTATCCTGGGACTGCTGGTTACGGCGACGGATCGCCGCACCCAGAATGTCTCCCAGCGAGGCGCCCGAGTCAGACGAGCCGAATTCGGCCATCGCCTGCTTCTCTTCTTCCATCTCGCGGCCCTTGATGGTGAGCGAGAGCTTGCGCGAGGCGCGGTCGAGAGCAACGACCTTGGCATCGACCTTCTCGCCGACGGCGAAGCGGTCCGGGCGCTGGTCGCCCTTGTCGCGAGCCAGTTCGGCGCGGCGGATGAAGCCAGTCAGGACGTCGTCCACCTTCACTTCGATGCCATTCGCCTGAACGGCGGTGACAATGCAGGTGACGATGTCGCCCTTGTGGACGCGGCCCAGAACGTCGGCGGCCGGGTCTTCCTGGAGCTGCTTGATGCCCAGGCTGATGCGCTCTTTCTCGACATCAACATCGAGCACCTTCGCCTTGACGTTCTCGCCCTTGGCGAACTTGGCCATCGCGGCCTCGCCCTGCTCGTCCCAGGAGAGGTCGGACATGTGGACCATGCCGTCGATATCGGCGGAGAGACCCACGAACAGACCGAATTCGGTGATGTTGCGGATTTCGCCTTCGACAACGGAGCCAACCGGGTGCTCTTCGACGAACTGCTCCCACGGATTGCGCTGGACCTGCTTGAGGCCGAGCGAGATGCGGCGCTTGGAAGCGTCCACATCCAACACCATGACATCGACTTCCTGGCTGGTCGCCACGATCTTGCCCGGATGGACGTTCTTCTTCGTCCAGGACATTTCGCTGACATGCACCAGGCCTTCGACGCCCGGCTCCAGTTCCACGAAGGCGCCGTAGTCGGTGATGTTGGTGACGCGGCCGGAATACTTCGCACCCGGCGGATACTTCGCGGCAACACCTTCCCACGGATCGGCTTCAAGCTGCTTCATGCCGAGGCTGATGCGCTGGGTATCCGGGTTGAAGCGGATGACCTGCACCTTCACCGGCTGGCCAATCTGGAGGGCCTCGCTCGGGTGGTTGATGCGGCGCCACGCGATATCGGTCACGTGCAGCAGGCCGTCCACGCCGCCGAGATCAACGAACGCACCGTAATCGGTGATGTTCTTGACCACGCCGTCGAGGATCATGCCTTCCTTGAGGCCCTGGATCAGTTCGCTGCGCTGTTCCG
>CANJOG010000018.1 GCA_947475475.1 Acetobacteraceae bacterium | reverse complement strand
TGACCGAAGCCGTCGCGGCGCTGCGCGCCCACGGCACGAATGTCATCGGCGCGCCGGTGAATGTGCGTGACGGCGAGGCTTACAAGGCCTGGCTGGTTGCCGCCGCCGAAGAACTGGGTGGCTGCAACATCTTCATTCCCAATGTCAGCGCCGGCGGCGGGATGGATGGCGAGAAGAGCTGGGTCCGCAATTTCGAGATCGACGTCATGGGCACCGTGCGCGGCGTCGAGGCGCTCACCCCGGCGCTCCGCGCTGCCGGCAGTGCGGCGATCGTCATGATCGCGACGACGGCGGCGGTGGAAACCTTCATGGCGCCGATGGCCTATAATGCGATGAAGGCCTCGCTGATCACCTATGCCAAGCAGCTCTCTCAGACGGTGTTCCGCCGCGGCATTCGCGTGAACACGGTCTCGCCCGGCCCGATCCTGATCGATGGCGGCGCCTGGGACCAGATCAAGCAGAGCCAGCCGGATGTCTATAACGCTACCGTCGCGGTGCAGCCTAGCGGGCGCCTGGGGTCGGCCGATGAAGTCGCGCGCTGCGTGGTCTTCCTGGCCAGCGACGCGGCGAGCTGGGTCACCGGCGTCAATCTCGTGGTCGATGGCGGCTACACAAAGCGCGTGCAGTTCTGATTGCCGGGTTTCCGGCGCCGTGCCTGAATAACAATAACGGCGCCGGCTCCCTCGGGGGCCAGGCTGCCGGGACGGAGGGATAATGACGAGGCCGAATAATCCGACGCATTCGGAAACGGTGCGGCTGGCCATCGAGCGCGACATTTTCGCTGGCAAGCTGATGCCGGGCCAGGCGCTGGATGAGGAAGAGATTGCCGAACGCTTCAACGTCTCGCGCACGCCGGTGCGGGAGGCGATGCTGCAACTGGTGCAATCCGGCCTGATCGAAAAGCGCCCGCGCCAGGGTGCGATCGTGGCGACCATGGATATCGGCCGCATGATCCAGATGTTCGAAGTCATGTCGGAAATGGAAGGCATGTGCGGAAGGCTGGCGGCGCGGCGGATGAGCCCCGATGAGCGCGCGGCGCTGACCGAATTGCACAAGCAGGCCAACGAGGCTTACGCCGCCGGCGATCATGACCGCTACTACACGTTGAGCAGGCGCTTTCATGTATCGGTGATCGACGGCACCCATAACGACGTGCTGATCGAAATGACCAACAAGCTCGGCCAGCGGCTGGTGCCGTATCGGCGTTTCCAGCTGAACTATCCGGGCCGCTCGGAAGCCAATCAGACCGATCATACCGCCATCGTGCGCGCCATTGTGCAGGGCGATTCCGAAGAGGCCTACAAGTTGCTGCGCAAGCACACGACGGTGCAGGGCGACGTGCTGGCCGATTATATCTCCATGACTGCCACACCGCGTCCGCTTGCGCGCGCCGCCGTCTGAGGCTTTCCGCCCTCCGCCTGCCCGTGCTAGGTTGTCTTCAGTGCCGCTCGACAAGAAATGCGGCAAGGTAGGAGGAATTTCCATGGGACGTATCGCCACAATTGCGCGCCGGGTTCTTCTCGGTTCCACGCTGCTGAGCGGATTGGCGCTCGCCGGGGCTGGGATGGCACAGGCCGGGTCTGACGGCATCAAGATCGGCGTGATGAGCGATCAGGCCGGTCCGTTCTCGGACATCAATGGCACTGGTGTCATCCTCGCTGCCCGCATGGCGATCGAGGAGGTCAATGGCGAGGTGCTGGGCAAGAAGATCACCCTGCTGACCGCCGATCCCCAGAACAAGACCGATGTCGGCATGGGCATCGCCAAGCAGTGGCTGGATCGCGAGAATCTCGATTTTTTCGCCGATCTGCCGAGTTCCAGCCTGGCGCTGGGGCTTCAGGAAGTGCTCAAGACCAGTGGCAAGGCGTTGATGGGCCTTGCCGGTCCGAACGCGGCGGCGATCACCGGGCCGTCCTGCACGAAATACGGCTTCATGTGGGCGACCGATTCCTATGCCAGCGCGCATGCCATGGGCGGCGGCATGGTCAAGGAAGGGGCGGATAGCTGGTATTTCGTCCAGGTCGAATGGGCGGCCGGTGAATCGGCGGCAAATGACCTGCAGACGGTGATCCAGGAGGCGGGCGGCAAGGTGGTCGGCCGCATCAAGCACGCGACGGGCACGAATGATTTCTCGTCCTTCCTGCTGCAGGCCCAGGCTTCAAAGGCGAAGGCTATCGCGCTGATCAATTCCGGCGCGGATTTCATGAATGCCGTGCGTCAGGCAAAGGAATTCGGAATTGTCGCGGGCGGGCAGAAGCTGCTGGCGGGGCTTACGCTCTATGTGACCGATGGTGTGGCGCTTGGCCTGCCGACAGCGCAGGGGCTGACCGGCGTTTCGGGCTTCGAGTGGAACCAGAGCCCGGAGACCGAAGCCTGGGCGCGTCGCTTCTTTGCCCGCCAGGGCAAGATGCCGAACGCGGTGCAGATCGGCCAGTATTCTCAGGTGAAGCATTACCTTAAGGCGCTCGCCGCCGCCGGCACCGATGATCGCGAAGCGGTCGCCAGCAAGATGCGTGAATTGAAAGTCAACGATCCGTTCGTGAAGGATGGCTGGGTTCGTGCCGATGGCCGCATGATGCACGACATCATGCTCATCCAGGTAAAATCGCCGGCGGAATCAAAGGAGACCTGGGACGTGTTCAAGGTTCTGCGCACCATCAAGGCCGAGGATGCGTTTCGCCCGCTGGACAAGGGTGGCTGCCCGATCGTGAAGTGATTGGGCAAACCGGCACCTCTTGCTGCTCTACTTGATCGCGACGCCGTTGGCCGGTGAGCCGACGCCGCCGATCAGGTTGAGCGGCTTGAGACTGACGAAGCACTCATAGACTCCATCGCGCGCGCAATCCTCGGCGAGCTTGTCGAGGTCCCACAACTCGCCGAGCGCCAGGCCGAGCATCGCGATCATATAGGGATGCATCAGCCGGGCGACGAAATCGCTCGGCACGCCCGGCGTGCCCGCGATCTCCTTGAAGAAGGGCGAGTCGGCCACGGGCGGCACCGCTTCGACGCCGGGATTGTCGGCGGCGATGACGGAAATCTGATTGTCCCAGAGCCAGGCCAGCGAGTCGTGCGATTGCACCAGACCGGCCGAGCGCGCGCCTTTCGGGAAATTCTCGCGCTCTTCCTGCGACAGCTCGTGGAAATAGTGATGCAGGAAGCCACTGCGGATCATCACGATATCGCCGGGCTTGAGGGGGGAGTTCTGCGCCCGCGCCGTCGCGTCCAGCACTTCATGGCTGAAGGCCTCCCCGGCGCGATGATCAAGCGGCTTGCCCTGGGCGCGCAGATAGCGGTCCACATCGAGCAGCAGGCCGCGCCCGACCATACCATGCTCGGCATAGCGGCTGATGCCATTGCGCGCGGTGCCGACAGCGATGCTGTCATCCGGGGCGCCATTATAGAAGCCGTGCACCGGATGGCGCAGATGGCGCAGCGAATCAATCTGTGATCCCGACTGCAAATAATAGGAATCTAGGCAGTCGTCGCGGTGATGCGGATGAATGGCGAATATGTTGTGCTTCATCGGCTTGCGCTGATGCGATGTCGGCGGATCGAAGATGGTGAGATGGCAATCGAGATTAAATGTCGCACCACGCCGGATGCTGCGCCCGGCATCGACCACGCGTTCCGGGGTCAGGTAATTGACGGTGCCAAGTTCGTCATCGGCGCCGAACAGGCCCCAGCTCGATCCCGCGGGCGCGTCTGTCCGCTTCAGCAAATCCGCATAGCGCATCATGGTGCATTTCCTCCGGCGTTATTGCGCCGGATACTTCCATGCGCCCCGCGGGAAGGCAAACGCGTAGGCGCGGCTCAGCCTTCGGCCTACCGGAATCGTTCCACCGCGCCGATCAGGGCGCGCCGAACGCCGATTTCCAGCGCGGAATGTCCAGCATCGGGGATTATGGTCAGCTTGGCCGCACGCCAGGAGGCAGCGAGGGCAAAAGCTGAGGCGGGCGGGCAGACCATGTCGTAGCGGCCCTGCACGATCTCAGCCGGAATATGCGCGATGCTGTCCATCCCTGCGAGCAGCCCGCCCGGCGGCAGGAAGAGATGGTGCTGGAAATAATGCGCCTCCATCCGCGCCAGTCCGAGCGCCGTCCGGTCCTGCGAAAACGACGCGACGGTGTCTGGGTTCGGCAGCAAGGTGCTGCACGAGCCTTCATAGACCGACCAGGCGCGTGCCGCTTCCATGTGGATGGACGGATTGGGATCGTTCAGGCGCTTGAGGTAGGCGCCGACAATGTCGCCATGCTCGGCGTCGGGGATGAAGCTGAAAAAGGCGTCATGCGCTTCGGGGAAGAAATTCCTCATGCCGTGCAGGAACCACTCCACCTCCTCGTCGCGGCCGAGAAAGATGCCGCGCAACACGCAGGCGCGCACGCGGTCGGGATGCGCCTGGGCATAGGCGAGCGCCAGGGTGGAGCCCCAGCTGCCACCAAAGAGCAGGAAATCCTCGACGCCGAGGTGGCGGCGCAGGAGTTCGATGTCGTCCACCAGATGCGGCGTGGTATTTTCCTCCAGCCCGCCGAGTGGACGCGAGCGGCCGGCGCCGCGCTGGTCGAAAATGATGATGCGCCAGAAGGCCGGGTCGAAAAACCGCCGATGCACCGCCCCGGCGCCGGCACCCGGACCGCCATGCAGGAACAGCACCGGACGCCCGCTTGGGTTTCCCGCCTGTTCCCAGTACATGACGTGTCCGCCCGACAGGTTGAGGTAACCGGTCTCGTACGGTCCGATATCAGGGAAGAGGTCACCGCGTGGCATGGGTGCAGGATAGCCTGATTGCTGGTGCCGATTGAAGATCGGTCATGTGACAAAGGGGCGAGCGGCAGGCATGGGACATATGGGACGCATCTGGGTTGGCATTGGCGCACTCGACGCCCTGATCGCGGTGGCGCTGGCCGCCGCGGGCGCGCATGCCCTGGCGGCGCGGCTGGAAGGCCATGCCGGCGAGCTGTTCCGCACGGCGCTGCAAATCCAGGGTTGGCATGCTCTGGCGTTGATCTTCTGCGGCCTCTGGCTGGAGCGTGCGGGGATTGTCGGCCAGCTGGCGCCGATTGCCTTCCTGATCGGGAGTATCCTGTTCTGCGGCGCGGTCTATGCGCTGGCACTTGGCGATATTCGCCTGCCCTCGGTAGCGCCGATTGGCGGCGTCGCCCTGATGATTGGCTGGCTGTTGCTGGCGATTTCCGCCTTTCTGCGCGCCTGATGAGTAGTGTGGAAACGGGTGCGGCCTATCTCGCCGCCGAGGGCTTCGAACTGCCGCTCCAAGAGGAACTTGCGCGACTGGGGGTGCAGGTTTCGCAATGGCATGGCCGTCTGGCGCTGACCGATGCGTCGCCGGTGCATGCCGCCTGGGCGCTGGATATCTGGACCGACCCGCGCCTGATCGAGATTGCCTCGGTCAAGCAGGGCGCCTCGGCCCTGCGTGCGATCCAGCGTAACTGGTCCCTCTACGCCGCCGATTTTCACCGACGTGCCGCGCTGATCGCGGAAAATCTGCCGCCGCTGAAAGCACCGGTCACCGTCTTTCCGCAGCCCGCGCCGACCGGCCATCTCGGCGGCTGGACGCTGCTCTCCCCCGACTTGCTGCTGGCCAGCCCGCACAAGACCAGCCCTTTCGTGGGAGGTGAGTGCCGCTTCGAGGAAGACCGCGTCGGGCCGCCGAGCCGGGCCTATCTGAAACTCTGGGAGGCCTGCACGCGCCTCGGCCTCTATCCTAGCCCCGGCGAGCATTGCATGGATCTCGGCGCCTCGCCCGGCGGCTGGAGCTGGGCGATTGCGAAGCTTGGAGCCTCTGTTGAGGCAATCGACAAGGCGCCGCTCGATCTCGCGGTTGCCGCCATGCCGGGCGTGACCTGGCGCGGCGAGAGCGCCTTTGGCCTCGATCCGAAAGCGGAGCGGGTGGATTGGCTGTTCAGCGACATCATCGCCTATCCGACGCGGCTGCTCACCTTGGTGCGTAGCTGGATCGCGGCGGGCGCGGCGCGGCGCATCCTGTGTACGGTGAAGTTCCAGGGCGAGACCGATCACGACACAGCCGAGGCTTTTGCTGCCATCGAAGGCGGATCGCTCGGTCATCTCGTCCATAACAAGCACGAGCTGACGTTCTTCTGGTCGGCCGACCGGGCGGCATCGTTTCGGCGAGTCTGAGGCCGGCTCAGTCGGCTTGCAGGGGCCGGTTGCGCTCTAGCCGCGGGAGCGCGGCGACCAGGAACAGTGCGGCGATGACATGGGCGGCCATCATCAGCGCCACCCCGTTCCAGCCGGCGCCGGTCCAGGCCAGCCCGCCAGCCCAGCCGGCGAAGCTGAAGCCGGTATAGAAGCAGAACAGATAGATCGCCGAGGCCTGTGCCCGCGCCTTGTGTCCGCGCAGTCCGACCCAGGCTGAGCACAGCGTATGGGTGCCGAAAAATCCGAAGGTCACCAGCGCCTGGCCGAGAATGATGGTCGGCAGGGTCTCGATCAGGCTGACCGGCACGCCGGCGAGCGTGATCAGGCCGAAGAAGGCCAGCGGCTTGACCCGGCCGTAGCGGGTGACCAGCCGGCCGATCGAGTTCGCTGCCACCATGCCGATCAGATAGATCAGGAAAATTCCTGACATGACCGCCTGACTCAGCGAATAGGGTGGCGCCACCAGCCGGTAGGTCACGTAGTTGTAGAAGATGATGAAGCAGGAAATGCCGAGATAACCGATGCCGAACAATGCTAGCAGTACCGGGTCACGCAGATGAGCGGCAAAGGCGCGCAGGCTGGTGCTGACCGAGGCATCACGGCGCCGGAAGTTCTCTGACTTCGGCAGCAGCATCACCAGGAATGTGCCGATCATGCACAGCACGCTCATGCCACCCAAGGCCGCGCGCCAGGAGAACAGGTCGGTCAATGCGCCCGAGAGCAGCCGCCCAACCATGCCTCCGGTCGAATTGCCGGTGATCAGCAACCCCATGGCGCCGGGGGCGATGACCGCGAATTCCTCGGTCAGGTAGGCCGCAATCACCGGCGGCACGCCCGCCAGCGCCATGCCCGTGACTGCCCGCAGTGCCAGCAGCGTGTGCCAGCCGGGCAGGAGTGCTGCGAGCAAGGTCACGATGGCGGCAATGCCCATCGAGCCGATCATCATCCAGCGACGCCCCCAGCTTTCCGACAGCGCGCCGGCAATCAGCATGCAGACGGCCATGGATTGGGTGGCGAGCGAGAGTGTCAGCGCGGATTCCGCCGGGCTGACGCCAAAACTCTCGGAAAAGGCGGGCAGTAGCGGCTGGGTGCAATAGAGCAGGCCGTAAGTGGCAAACCCGGCGGCGAACAGGCCGGGGCGCGCGCGCGCATACCGCCGCTGCTGGCGCGATCGTTCTTGCGCCGGCGATTCCAGCGCGGCGTCGGCTGCCTGTTCCCCCATGGAGCAATCATGCGCCGGGAGGTGCGAACCTCCAACCTGCCTTGCCGCATATGCGCGTTGAGTTTTGATCGCTGGCGGTTAGGCTGCCGGCAGATGCCCCATGGATTTCCCATTCTCGGGCTGCGCCGGGCCGGGCTGTTGCTCGCCCTGCTGGCGC
The DNA here is from genome assembly GCA_947475475.1 of Acetobacteraceae bacterium. Taxonomy (GTDB): domain Bacteria; phylum Pseudomonadota; class Alphaproteobacteria; order Acetobacterales; family Acetobacteraceae; genus CANJOG01. Next base: position 5,800 of record CANJOG010000018.1, on the reverse strand, counting down.
TTGCCCTGCGTCTGGACGCGGGTGCGGCGCCGCTCGCCACACCCCAGGCATGGGGCGCGGCTGGATTCTGGGCGCCGATCTGCGCCGCCGGGCATGACCCGGCCCCGGTCGTTCCTGATCAGCGCGCCGCCTTATGCGATTTCTGCCCCTCCGGCCTGCTGGGCGGAGCGATGCTTCCCAGTGCGGCTCCATCATTCGCCGGCAATGGCGGCGTGTGGGTTGCGAGCCTCGCCGCGCCGCCATCCGAGGCCCCACCGTTCCGCGCCGAACGCCTCGCCGCCCGGCCGCGCGCGCCACCTGTGGCCTGACCGCGTCTTCGTCCTCCGTTTCTGCCGACGCGCCGCCTGAGTGGACGCGCCGGCCCCGGTCCTGCCCAAGGTGAACTCATGCCTGCTCAACAAAAGCGCCCCCGCCAGGGGATTGCCGCCATCTTTGCCCTGCTCGGCGGGCTCATTCTCGCGGTGGCGGGCTGGATGTGGCTCTCGCCCGGTATGAGCCAGCGCGTGACCGGCCAGGCCGGAATCGGTGGCCCGTTCGAGCTGGTGAATGGCGACGGCAAGCCCGTCACCGAGCGTGCATGGCAAGGCAAATACCTGCTGGTTTATTTCGGTTACACCTTCTGCCCGGATGTCTGCCCGACCACACTCAATGAGGTGGCGGGAGCGATGGAGCAGCTGGGGCCGAAGACGGACCGGGTGCAGCCGCTGTTCATCACCGTCGATCCCAAGCGGGATACGCCGGCAGTGGTCAAGCAATACGCGGCAGCCTTCTCGCCGCGTCTGGTGGGGCTGACCGGCACGATGGAGCAGGTCTCAAAGGCCGCGCGCGCCTATCGCGTGTTCTTCACGCTGCATGCGCCGAAGGATGCCGCCAGGCCGGACGAATACACGGTCGATCATAGCTCGATCATCTATCTCATGGGTCCGGACGGGCGCTTCGTTGCGCCGATCCGGGCCGATCTTGCCGCGGATGCGATGGCCAAGGACATCGCCCGCCATCTCCCCTGATCCAGCCGCGCTCTGGCCGAAGCGCCGGGGCGGCAAAGGAAATCTTCCCATGCGTCGCCGTTCATTTTCCCTCGCCGTGCTTGCGTCCCCCATGCTGTCGTTCGCAGCACCTGCCTTCGCCCAGGAGCATCTCCACATCGAGCAGCCCTGGGCGCGCGCCACTCCGCCAATGGCCAAGACCGGGGCGGCCTATCTGACCATCTCCGCTGGCCACGACGCGGATCGTCTCGTCTCCGCCAGCACCGCGATTGCCGAGAAGACCGAAATCCACACCTCCTTCACCGAAGGCGGGGTGATGAAGATGCGCCCGGTCGGCCCCGTCGCCATCGCGGCCGATAAAAGCGTCAGCTTCGCGCCGGGCGGGCTGCACATCATGTTTCTCGGCCTGAAGCAGCCCCTGAAAGCCGGCGAAAGCTTCCCGCTGACGCTGACCTTCGAGAAGGGCGGCGCCAAGACCGTGACGGTGACTGTCCGCCCGATCGGTGCCGCTGCCTCGCTCGGTGGCGATCACGGCACCGCGCATGGTGAGATGAAGCACTGAGAGCCGCGATCCGCGCCGGGTCTCACACCCGGCGCGGATCATGCCTATTGACCCGGAAGCGCCAAGCCTGTTGCACTCCCGTCCGCTGCCGGGCATCCGGGAGCATCGTCATGCGGGAGGGACGCGACATGGCCCAAGGATTCTCGGCGCGCAGGGTTGCCGCCATCGCACTCGCCACGGCACTCGCCGGTGTGGTGCAGGTTGGGACGGCAGAAGCCGCCAAGGACACGCTTATCCTGGCGATGACCCTGGAGCCGCCACATATGGACCCAACGGCTGGCGCCGCCTCGGCCATTCGCGAGGTTACATACGCCAACATCTACGAAGGCCTCACCCGCATCGACGCCAAGGGCGAAGTGCAGCCTGGTCTGGCGGAGAACTGGACCGTCTCGCCGGATGCGTTGACTTACACGTTCAAGCTGCGCGCCGGTGTGAAGTTCCATGACGGCGCCGCCTTCGACTGTTCGGTGGTGAAATTCTCCTACGAGCGCGCGGTCGCCCCCGATTCCACCAATGCGCAGAAGGGTCTGTTCGAACCGATCGCCGCGACTTCCTGCCCGGATGCGAACACCGCTGTCGTCACGCTCAAGCGCCCGGCGGCGAATTTCCTGTTCAGCATGGGCTGGGGCGATGCGGTGATGATCTCGCCGGCTTCCGCCGCGACCAACAAGACCAATCCAATCGGCACCGGCCCGTTCCGCTTCAAGAACTGGGTCAAGGGCGATCGCGTCGTGCTGGAACGCAATGACGCCTATTGGGGTGCCAAGCCCGCGCTGGCCAGCGTGACCATCCGCTTCATGAGCGACCCGTCCGCCGCGGCCGCCGCCATTGCCGCCGGCGATATCGACGCCTTTCCGATCTTCCCCGCGCCCGAAACGCTCGATCGCTTCAAGACCGATCCGCGCTTCACCGTGAAGATCGGCACCACGGCGGGCAAGACCATCATGTCGCTGAACAACACGCGCCCTCCCTTCAACGATGTCCGCGTTCGCCGTGCGCTCGCCCATGCGATCGACAAGCGCGCCATTGTCGACGGTGCGATGTCCGGCTTCGGCGCGCCGATCGGCTCGCATTACGTGCCGACCGATCCCGGCTATGTCGATCTGGTCAACACCTATCCGTATGACATCGCCAAGGCGAAAGTCCTGCTCGCCGAAGCTGGCGTAAAACCTGGCACGCCCATCACCATCACCCTGCCGCCGCCGCCCTATGCACGCCGCAGCGGCGAAGTGATCGCCGCCCTGCTGCAACAGGTTGGCCTCGCACCCAAGCTGGTGCCGATGGAATGGGCGCAGTGGCTTGAGCAGGTGTTCAAGAACTCCGATTTTGACGCCACCATCATCTCGCACACCGAAGCCCGCGATCTCGATATCTACGCGCGCGACAAATACTACTTCAACTATCAGAGCCCCGAATACAAAGCCCTCTACAAGCAATATCTCGAATCCCGCGATCCCGCGCAGCAAACCGCCCTGCTCGGCGAGCTGCAACGCAAACTCGCCAGCGACGAACCGAATGTCTTCCTCTTCGCCCTGGCAAAAACCGGAATCTGGAGCGCCAAACTCCGCGGCATGTGGGACAACAATCCCATCCCCGCCAACGACGTCACCGGCGTTTCCTGGGCCGAGTGAAGCGGGAAGCAAGGCGAGGGGGTGCGGCCCCCTCGACCCCCGCCAAGGGCTCGGCCCTTGGGACCCTCGACTTTGGCGAAGTAAATGAGGGGGCCTTCCAAAACGGATCATTCCGTCTCGGATGGCCCCCTCATTTACTTCGCCAAAACCCCAGGATTGCAAAGGCTATGCCTTTGTCGGGGTCCAGGGGCAGCGCCCCTGGCCTTCCTGCCACTTCATACGCCTCAGGCACCGTCCGATGATTGCGTGGCTTGGATGGCGGCTGGTGTCGTTTGTCGCGACGTTGCTGGTGGCGTCGTTGGTGGTGTTTCTGGTGATGGAGGTTTTGCCGGGTGATCCCGCGAGCGTGATGCTGGGCATGGGGGCGCGGCCGGAGAGTCTGGCGGCGTTGCGTGCCCAGATGGGTTTGGATGAGCCCTTGTTGCAGCGCTATGTTTTCTGGGTGGCGCGGCTGCTGGTTGGCGATTTCGGGCGCAGCTACACCTATAGCGTGCCGGTGGCGGAGTTGATTGGCCAGCGTGTGTTGATCAGTGCCCCGCTGGCGATTCTGGCGATTGGATTGTCGACGCTGCTGGCGATTCCGTTGGGCGTTCATGCGGCATCGCGCCGAGGGAGGGCCGGCGATGTGGCTGTCATGGGTGTGGCGCAGATTGGCGTCTCGGTGCCGAATTTCTGGCTCGGACTGTTGTTGATCCTGTGTTTTGCGGTGTGGCTACCCTGGCTGCCGGCGGGGGGATTTGCGGGCTGGGACAAAGGAGTTTGGCCTGGCCTGCGGTCGTTGATTTTGCCGGCGGTGGCGCTGGCTTTGCCGCAGGCGGCAATTTTGGCGCGGGTGACGCGTTCTTCGGTTTTGGATGTGTTGCGGGCCGATTATGTGCGCACGGCGCTGGCCAAGGGCGTGTCGCCGCGCCGGGCCTTGTGGCGTCATGCGGTGCCGAATGCGCTGATTCCGGTGGTGACCATCATTGGCTTGCAGTTCTCGTTCTTGTTGGCAGGAACAATTATTATCGAGAATGTGTTCAGCCTGCCGGGGCTGGGCCGGCTGATTTTCCAGGCGATTGCCCAGCGCGATCTGATCGTGGTGGAGGATATGGTGGTGCTGCTGGCGGGCAGCGTGATCCTGGTCAATCTCTTGGTCGATCTCGTCTATGCCGTGATCGATCCGCGCCTGGCGCAGGGCGAGGCGCGATGATTCGCCGGGGTCGGGCTGCGGGGCTGATCATTGGCGGTTTGCTCAGTGCCGCGATTTTTCTGGTGACGGCAGTTTCGTTTTTCTGGACGCCCTATTCGCCTACGGCGATCGCGATCCTCGAGCGGTTGCAAGGGCCAAGCGCGGCGCACTGGCTGGGTACTGATCCGTTTGGCCGCGATGTCGCCTCCATGCTGATGGTGGGCGCGCAGAATTCGCTCACCGTGGCATTGGTGGGGGTGACGATTGGCCTGGTGCTCGGTGTTGCCTTCGGCACTGTGGCAGCAGCGCGTGGCGGCGTGCTCGATGCGCTGCTGATGCGGGTTTCCGATATTGCCTTTGCTTTTCCCGCGCTGCTGACAGCGGTGATGCTGACTGCGCTGTTCGGCCCGGACGGTGGTATTCTGTTGCGCGGCATTGGAATCACCACGATTCCTACTTGGGCCACTGGCATGGCGTCTGGGCTGAATGCGATGCTGGCGATTGGCATTTTCAACATTCCGGTTTTCGCGCGCATCACGCGCGGCGCGGCGATGAGCCTCTGGAAGCGCGAATTCGTCACCGCCGCACGCGCCGCTGGGCGCAGTGATGCGTCGGTGACCTGGGTGCATATCCTGCCCAATCTCGCCTCTGTTCTGATCGTGCAGGTGACGATCCAGTTCGCGCTCGCGATCGTTGCCGAGGCAGGTCTTTCCTATGTCGGGCTGGGCACGCAGCCGCCGAATCCCAGCTGGGGCCGGCTGCTGTATGATTCGCAGACTTTCATCGACAAGGCACCGCTGCTCGCCATTTTCCCCGGCCTGGCGATCACGCTGGCGGTGCTGGGACTCAATCTGCTGGGCGACGGTCTGCGCGATCTCCTGGATCCCAGATTGCGCATTGTGCGCTATGGCACCGAAAGGAAAGCCGCATGACGGAATTGCCTGATATGTGCGCAGTCGAGCTTGTCGCTGCGTATCGGTCGAAGATGCTTTCGCCGGTCGCCGTCATTGATGCGGTGCTCGATCGTGTCGCGGCATGGGATGATCGCCTTTGCGCCTTCTGGCTCGTCCATGCCGACGAGGCGCGATGTGCGGCGCGTGAGTCCGAGGCGCGCTGGATGGCGGGTGCACCGCTTGGTCCGATTGACGGGGTGCCTGTCTCGCTCAAGGAGAATCTCGCCACAAAGGGCCATCCGGTGCCGATGGGCACGGTTGCGACCGAATTGGTTCCCGCCGCGAAGGACGCGCCCTGCCCCGCCCGCATTGCCGAGGCCGGTGGCATTGTCATCGGCAAGACCACGATGCCGGATTACGCAATGGCGAGTTCTGGCCTGTCGAGTTTCCATCGCCTGTCGCGCAATCCGTGGAATCTGGAGCGCACGCCTGGTGGTTCCTCGGCCGGTGCTGGGACGGCTGGCGCGGCCGGAATGGGGGCGCTGCATGTCGGCACC